>NZ_JBFUFQ010000010.1:0-85173 GCF_056403355.1 Rhizobacter sp. P2_H3
CATCCTGAAGGTGCAGGAGATCCGCTCCTACGAAGCGCCCACCCGCATCGCCAACGCCCCCGCCTTCATCAAGGGCGTGGTCAACCTGCGCGGCGTCAGCGTCCCGATCGTCTACCTGCGACTGAAGCTCGGCTGCGACTCGAACGACTACAACAGCTGCACCGTCGTCATCGAGATGAACGAGCGCGGCCGCTGCGACGGCGCCGTCGACGACTCGGTCAGCGACGTGCTCGAACACTCGCGCGACTCCATCAAGCCGGCCCCCGAGATGGCCTCCGCCGTCGACACCAGCTTCATCACCGGCATCTCCAGCGTCAACGACCGCATGCTCATCCTGATGGACATCGAGGAGCTGATGGCCAGCGCCGAGATGGGCCTGATCGACAGCCCCTGACGTTTCCCCGCATTCCTCTCTTCTCTCCCCAAGGATTTCATGAACACGGCGCTTGACAGCCGCGGCTCGGTCGCGCGCAAGGTTTCGATCATCGGGGCGCTGAGCCTGTCGGTGGTCCTGTTCGCGATCTGCGCCACGATGAGCCTGGTGGCCGCCGACCGCTCGCGCGAGCGCATCGTCACCTGGGTGGCCGACAAGACGCAGTCGGTCGCCGATTCGATCGACGCGTTCGACATGACCTCGCGCGTGCTGGTCGAGAAGTTCTTCGCCAACTTCAAGAACGAGTTCAAGCAGCCCTTCACGCTGGACGAGGCGAGCACCACGCTGAAGGTCGGCGACACGCCGCTGAACGGCAACTTCACGCAGGTGGACGAGTTCGCGCAGGGCAGCGGCGGCGTGGCCACCGTGTTCGCCCGCAAAGGCGACGACTTCCAGCGCATCACCACCTCGCTGAAGAAGGAAAACGGCGAGCGCGCCGTCGGCACGATGCTCGGCGCCAGCCATCCGGCGCATGCGCTGATGATGGCCGGCCAGACCTACACCGGCCGCGCGGTGCTGTTCGGCACGCCCTACATGACCCGCTACGAGCCGATCAAGGACGCGGGCGGCAAGGTCATCGGCATCCTGTTCATCGGCTTCGACACCTCCGCCTTCCAGGCGGCGATCGACAAGCTGGCGAGCGACATCCGCTTCTTCGACAGCGGCGGCGTCTACGTGATCGACCCGAAGAAGTCGCCTGAAGAGGCGGTCTTCGTCGTGCACCCGAGCGCCAAGGGCAAGAAGGTGCTGGAGGCCTACCCGGACGCCAAGGCGCTGCTGGCCCGCCTCGAGACCGCCCCCGGCGGCTGGGCGAAGGACGGCGGCGCGGTGCTCGAGACGAAACACGACGACCACTGGGCGGTGCTGCGCAAGGCCAAGGCCGGCAACCAGTGGGTGGTGTCGGAGGTGTCGGACGGCGAGGCGATGAAGACCCACTGGGCCACCATCGTGCCGTTCGCGACGCTGCTCGGCATCGCCGCGCTGCTGCTCGGCGGCGGGCTGTTCCTGATGATGCGCCGCTGGGTCGGCCGCCCGCTGCAGGAGCTGTCGCGCGCCGTCACGGTGCTGGCGGCCGGCGACCTGACGCAGCCCTGCCACAGCGAGCAGCGTGACGAGATCGGCGCGCTGATCCGCAACGTCGAAGGCATGCGCCAGCGCTTCCAGCAGATGATCGGCTCGGTGCGCAGCTCGGTCGACTCGATCACGACCGCCAGCAGCGAGATCGCGACCGGCAACCAGGACCTGAGCGCCCGCACCGAACAGACCGCATCGAACCTGCAGCGCGCGGCCTCGTCGATGGAGCAGATCACCGGCACCGTCAAGCAGAGCGCCGACTCGGCCCGCCAGGCCAACCAGCTGGCCTCGTCGGCCGCCGAGGTCGCGGCACGCGGCGGCTCGGTCGTCTCGCAGGTCGTCACGACGATGGACGAGATCAATGCCTCGTCGAAGAAGATCAGCGACATCATCGGCGTGATCGACGGCATCGCGTTCCAGACCAACATCCTGGCGCTGAACGCAGCCGTCGAAGCGGCGCGTGCCGGCGAACAGGGCCGCGGCTTCGCGGTGGTCGCCAGCGAAGTGCGCAGCCTCGCGCAGCGCAGCGCCGACGCCGCCAAGGAAATCAAGGGCCTGATCGGCGCCAGCGTCGACCGCGTCGAGGCCGGCTCGCGCCTGGTGGCCGACGCCGGCAAGACGATGAACGAGATCGTCGGCTCGGTGCAGCGCGTCAGCGACATCATCGGCGAGATCAGCACCGCCGCCGCCGAGCAGAGCGATGGCATCGGCCAGGTCAACCAGTCCGTCAACCAGCTCGACCAGATGACGCAGCAGAACGCCGCGCTGGTCGAGCAATCGACCGCTGCCGCCGAAAGCCTGAAGGACCAGGCGGCCCGGCTGGCCCAGGCGGTCGGTAGTTTCCGTCTCCARCAGGCCTGAGCCCGCCGGCCGGGCCTGCACTCCGAACGATCGACAGGCCGCCTGGGAGGCGGCTCCAACAAGAAGGGAAGTTCGCGATGTTCTCGTTGTCTGCCATGCGCCTGGGTCCGCGTCTCGCGGTCGGGTTCGGTTCGATCGCACTGCTGTGCGCCGCGGCCGTCGGTTTCGGCCTCGATCGCATCTCGACGATGCGCACGCTGTCGGAGGAGCTCGGCGTGCTCGACACCGAGAAGCTGTCGCTGTCGGAGCGCTGGGGCCGCGCGATCGAGTCCAACACCGCCCGCAACTGGGTCGTGTTCTTCGCGAACGACGAACAGATCAAGACCCGCGTGCGCGCCGAGATGAAGGACGTCGTGGCGGCGCAGACCGAGCGCCTGAAGCGCATGCAGGAGATCGCCACCTCCGACGCCGACAAGCGGCTGCTGGAGGCGGTGAACGTGCAGCGCGACGCCTACCAGGGCCTGCGCAACGGCCTGCTCAAGCGCAAGGAAGCCGGCGAAGACGTGACGGCCGAGGTGATGGACAAGCTGTTCCCTGCGGCCAAGGCCTACAGCGACAGCGTCGAGAAGCTCATCCAGGGCCAGCGCGACAGCATGGCGGACACCAAGGAGCGGGCGGACCGCGCCGGCTTCGTCGGCATGCTCGCGCTCGGCCTGGGCGGCGCCGGCGCGATGCTGCTGGCCGCGCTGCTGGCCTGGCGCGTGACCCGCTCGGTCACGAAGCCGATCGCGCAGGCCCAGCGGATCGCCCAGGCGATCAGCGCCGGCGACCTGACGCAGCACATCCACGTGCAGGGCGAGGACGAAGCCGCCGAGCTGCTGCAGTCGCTGAAGACGATGCAGGAATCGCTCGGCCGCCTGGTCGGCCAGGTGCGCCAGAGCACCGACAGCATCTCCACCGCCAGCACCGAGATCGCGACCGGCAACCAGGACCTGAGCGCCCGCACCGAGCAGACGGCCTCGAACCTGCAGCAGGCCGCCTCGTCGATGGAGCAGCTGACCGGCACCGTCAAGCAGAGCGCCGATTCGGCCCGCCAGGCCAACCAGCTCGCGTCGTCGGCGGCCGAAGTCGCGGCACGCGGCGGCTCGGTGGTCTCGCAGGTCGTCTCGACGATGAACGAGATCAATGCCAGCTCGAAGAAGATCGCCGACATCATCGGCGTGATCGACGGCATCGCGTTCCAGACCAACATCCTGGCGCTGAACGCCGCGGTGGAAGCCGCGCGTGCCGGCGAGCAGGGCCGCGGCTTCGCGGTCGTCGCCAGCGAGGTGCGCAGCCTGGCCGGCCGCTCGGCCGACGCCGCGAAGGAAATCAAGAGCCTGATCGGCGCCAGCGTCGAGCGGGTGGATGCCGGCTCGCGCCTGGTGGCGGATGCCGGCCAGACGATGCAGGAGATCGTCGGCTCGGTGCAGCGCGTCTCGGACATCATCGGCGAGATCACCGCCGCATCGTCCGAGCAGAGCGACGGCATCGGCCAGATCAACACGGCAGTCACTCAACTCGACCAGATGACGCAACAGAATGCTGCGCTGGTCGAGGAATCGGCCGCCGCCGCCGAGAGCCTGCGCGACCAGGCACAACGTCTCGCATCGGTGGTCTCGACCTTCAGTCTGCCGCCGGCCGGCCGATAGACACCACACCGGCACCGTACCCGCCCAACGTTCTCCAGCTCTGCACAGGACCCCACCATGGACATGATCCACGAAGCTTCCCACGTGGCCCGGCACGAAGCCGCCCGCGCGGCCACCGCCGCCCAGTCCGGCGGCGAGTTCCTCACCTTCCGCCTGGGTGCCGAGGAATACGGCATCGACATCCTGAAGGTGCAGGAGATCCGCTCCTACGAGGCGCCCACCCGCATCGCCAACTCCCCGGCCTTCATCAAGGGCGTGGTCAACCTGCGCGGCGTGATCGTCCCGATCGTCGACCTGCGCCTGAAGCTCGGTTGCGACTCGAACGACTACAACAGCTTCACCGTCGTCATCGTGCTGAACGTGCGCGGCCGCGTCGTCGGTGCCGTCGTCGACTCGGTCAGCGACGTGCTCGAACTCTCGCGCGACTCCATCAAGCCGGCCCCCGAGATGGCCTCCGCCGTCGACACCAGCTTCATCACCGGCATCTCCAGCGTCAACGACCGCATGCTCATCCTGATGGACATCGAGGAGCTGATGGCCAGCGCCGAGATGGGCCTGATCGACAGCAAGCACTGATGCGGCAGCGCGAGCCATGGCCTTTCTCTCCCGCCTCTCGATCCGCTCGCGCCTCTATTTCGCGACCTGCTTCTCGCTGCTGCTGCTCGGCCTGATCGGCAGCATCGGCTGGGCCGCGCTGCACGGCACGCGCGGCACCGTGCGCACGCTGGTGGCCGACGACTTCGGCATGGCCTCCGACATCAGCGAGCTGCGCACGACGCTCGGCCGGCTGCGCCGCTTCGAGAAGGAGATGATCATCAACTTCAACAACGTCAACGAGGTCACCGACAACAAGGCCTTGTGGACGAAGGCGCATGCCGAGACGCTGGCGCGGCTGGGCGGCCTGGGCAAGCGCCTGGACGCCGAGCCGGCCAAGACGGTCGCCGCGGCGCTGGAACAGTTGAAGCAGTACCACGACGGCATGCTGCCGGTGATCGACCAGCTGGAGCGCGCGACCATCGACGGCGCCGTCGCCGGTGCCTACGCCGGGCAGCTGAAGGACAACATCGAGGCGGTCGAGAAGACGCTGGGCGTGCTGTCCGACGCCTCGCGCGAGCATGTGGCGGCCGGGCAGGCGGCGGTGGAGCAGGCGATCGGCACCCAGTCGGCGCTGCTGGCCGGCGGCGTGCTGCTGGCGCTCGCAGTGCTGTTGCCGCTGACCATGCTGACGGTGCGCAGCATCAACGCCTCGATCGCACATGCGAGCGGGCTGGCCCAGCGCATCGCGCAGGGCGACCTGTCGCAGGCGGTGGAGCCGCGCGGCGACGACGAGATCGGCCGGCTGCTGCACGCGATGGACGGCATGCAGAACGCGTTGCGCACGCTGGTCGCACAGGTCAAGCAATCGACCGACAACATCGCGACGGCGAGCGCCGAGATCGCGACCGGCAACCAGGACCTGAGCCACCGCACCGAGCAGACCGCGAGCAACCTGCAGCAGGCCGCCTCATCGATGGAGCAGCTGACCGGCACCGTCAAGCAGAGCGCCGATTCGGCCCTGCAGGCCAACCAGCTGGCCGCATCGGCCGCGGAAGTGGCGGCGCGCGGCGGCTCGGTCGTCGCCCAGGTCGTCTCGACGATGGACGAGATCAACGCCAGCTCGAAGAAGATCAGCGACATCATCGGCGTGATCGACGGCATCGCGTTCCAGACCAACATCCTCGCGCTCAATGCCGCGGTGGAAGCGGCCCGTGCCGGCGAACAGGGCCGCGGCTTCGCGGTGGTCGCCAGCGAAGTGCGCAGCCTCGCGCAGCGCAGCGCGCAGGCGGCCAAGGAAATCAAGGGCCTGATCGGTGCCAGCGTCGACCGCGTGGACGCCGGCTCGCGCCTGGTGGCCGATGCCGGCAGGACGATGGGCGAGATCGTCGGCTCGGTGCAACGCGTCAGCGACATCATCGGCGAGATCACCGCCGCGTCGTCGGAGCAGCGCGACGGCATCGGCAACGTCAATGCCGCGGTGACGCAGCTCGACCAGATGACGCAGCAGAACTCGGCGCTGGTCGAGGAGAGTGCGGCGGCCGCGGAAAGCCTGAAGGATCAGGCTCGCGTGCTGGCGGACGCGGTGTCGGTGTTCCGGCTCGCCTGAGCCTGCGCAACCGCACCCGGCTCGCGCGGCGCCTGCGTCCGCCTCGCGGAGAATGCAGCCTCCGCAACCGCTGCGTGCCTCGAATGACACTCACCAAGCTCCTCGGCATTCCCCTGCTGATGCTGCCGCTGCTGTCCCATTCCGTTCCCGTCGAGCTGAAGGCCTCGCCCGGCATGTACCTGTCTTGCCCCATCAAGACGCCGAATGCCGGCAACACCGTCACCGGATCGCTCCGCATCCTCACGACCTCGACCCATCCCCAGTGGGTACCGATGGCCGCGATCCTGGTCCTGGATGCTGACGAGCAGGCCTTGTACCGCATCGGCATGAGGGCCGGGTTCGATGCCGGGCAGTTCCTGACGGTCCAGGCCTTCCTCTCCAAGTCCGAGGAGACGACCACCGAACTGCTCGGCACGGTGCCTGCCGACGAGGCCGTGCGGATCCGGACGACGTGGAGCCCCCTCGGCTGGATCCAGGCCAGCGCCGCCGACTCCGGACAGCGGACTCTGTGGTTCAGCCGCAAGCCCGCAAGAGCCTTCGTGATGGTCTCGGGAGCCACCGCGCTCGTGGACCTGGACGACCCCGCGACACTGGACTGCGACGCCAGAACAACGATCGCACCGGACCTGATCGGCTCGTGGCGCGGAACGGACTCGACAGGAGCCAAGGCCCTGCTGCACCTGGACGCCGACGGCTATGCCTCGCTGGAGATGAACGGAGAGACCTGGGGCGGGCACGCCGCGTCCGGGGGCTCGCTGCGCTACCAGGTCGACCAGGGCAAGTCGCCGATGTGGATCGACTTCTTCACCGTGGCTGCCGACGGACGCGAGCTCGGCCGCATGCTGTGGACGATCGAGCGCATCAGCGCCACATCGCTGCGCGTGCGAGCGGGAGCCAAGCCGGACGAGCGCCCCAACCCCCCCGATCCGGCCAGCACGAAGTTCACGGCGACCCTCGAGAAATCGAGCGATCCGTGACCTCGGAACCGCGGTTCACTCCGCCGCGCGGCGCAGCGTCTCGACCACCGGCCGCGACACCACCTCGCGCAGCCCCCACCAGCCGGCCGCCAGCGCCAGCAGCGCACCGGCCACGCTGCCACCGAGCGGCAACCACGGCGACGGGTTCCAGCTGAACTGGAACACGTACTTCGCGAGCGCCCAGCCGACCACGGCCGCCGCCACCGACGCGAGGAAACCCGCCAGCGCGCCCACGCCCAGCAACTCGGCGCGCTGCACCTGGCCGAGCAGCCGCGCGCTCGCGCCCAGCGCGCGCATCACCGCGAACTCGCGGGCGCGCGCCTCGCGCGTCGCGGTGACCGCGGCGAACAGCACCACCAGCCCGGCCGCCAGCGTGAAGCCGAACAAAAATTCGACCGCGCGGATCACCTGGTCGAGCACCTGCTGGACCTGGCTGAGCGAGGCCGACACGTCGACCGCGGTGATGTTCGGGAATTCGCGGCTCAGCGCGTTGTCGAAGCCCGGCGTCGCCGGCGCGCGGAACGCCGTCAGGTAGGTGGCCGGCAGGTCCGGCATCCGCGCGTTCGGGAACATCACGAAGAAGTTCGCGCGCATCGAACCCCAGTCGACCTTGCGCAGGCTGGTGACCTTGCCCTCGGCCGCGATGCCGGCGATGTCGAAGCGCAGCGTGTCGCCGAGCTTCAGGTGCAGCGTCTCGGCGATGCCCTCCTCGACGCTCAGGCCGCCCGCCTCGTCTGGCGTCCAGCGGCCGGCGCTGACGGTGTTGTGATCGGGCAGCTTCGCGTCGTGGCTCAGGTTGAACTCGCGGTCGAGCAAGCGCTTGGCGCGCTCGTCTTGCAGGTCGTCGGCGCTGGTCGCCTTGCCGTTCACCGCGACCAGCCGGCCGCGGATCATCGGGTACCAGTCGTAGCGCGCGACGCCGGAGCTCTTCAGCCGCGCCTGGAAGGCCTCGCCCTGCTCGGGCTGGATGTTGATCACGAAGCGGTTCGGCGCATCCGCCGGCGTCGCGGCGCGCCAGCTGGAGATCAGGTCGGTGCGCAGCAGCACCAGCAGCATCAGCGCCAGCAGCCCGACGCTGAGCGCCGACACCTGCAGCACCGCGAAGGCCGGGCGCGCCGCGATCTGCCGTGTGGCCAGCACCAGCCAGCGCGGCGCGCGCGATTCGGGCACCGCACGGCGCAGCAGCTGCACCGCGATCCACGACAGCAGCGCGAACACCGCGATCGCTGCAGCGAAGCCGCCGACCGCGATCAGCCCGAGCGTCAGGTCGGACGACACCGCGAGCAGCAGCGCCGCGAAGCCGATCGCACCGGCCGCCAGCACCGCGATCGAGGCTGGCTTCAGCGCGCCGACATCGCGGCGGATCACGCGCAGCGGCGGCACCTGGGCCAGCTGCAGCACCGGCGGCAGGCCGAAGCCCATCAGCAGCGTGAAGCCGACGCCGATGCCGAACAGCGCCGGCCAGCCGCTCGCGGCCGGCAACGCGCTGTCGACCAGCCCGGCCAGCAGCCAGACGAACACGTAGTGCACCGCGAAGCCGAGCAGCACGCCGGCCACGCTGGCGAGCACGCCGACGATGCCGAACTCCAGCAAGTACTGCAGCGCGATCGTGCGCTGCGGCTGGCCGAGCACGCGCAGCATCGCGCAGTCGTCGAGGTGCCGGTCGGCGAAGTCGCGCGCCGCGATGCCCACCGCCACCGCCGCCAGCAGCGCCGCCAGCAGCGCGACGAGGTTCAGGAACTTCTGCGCGCGGTCCAGCGTCTGGCGCATCTCGGGGCGGCCGGTCTCCAGCGACTCGACGCGCATGCCGCGCAGCTGGCGGCTCTTCAGCTGGGCCTCGGTCCAGCTGACGAACTCGCGCAGCGCGGCTGCGCGGCCCTCCGGCGCGGCCACGGCCAGGCGGTAGGTGACGCGGCTGGCGGGCTGCACCAGCCCGGTGGCGGGCAGGTCGGCCTCGTTGAGCATCACGCGCGGCGCGAAGCTGATGAAGCCGGCGCCGCGGTCGGGCTCGATCACGATGATCGACGCGATGCGCAGGCTGGCATCGCCGAGCAGCAGCGCATCGCCGACCTTCAGCTGCAGCGCATCGAGCACGCCGGCATCGACCCACACCGTGCCGGCGGCCGGCGCGCTCGCGACCGTGCGCTGCGCACCGCCAGGTGCGTCGGCCAGCGTCAGCTTGCCGCGCAGCGGGTAGCCGCTGGTCACGCTCTTGACGGCCACCAGCCGCGAGGCGCCGCCCTTGTCGTCGGGCGCACGGCCCATGCTCGGGAAGGTGGCCGTCTGCGCGAGCGTGAGCCCGAGGCCGCGTGCACGCTCGGCGATGTCGGCCGGGGCCGGCTGGTCGCTCGCGACGATCGCGTCGCCGCCCAGCATCTGCCGGGCATCGCGCGCGAGGCCGGCATTCAGCCGGTCGGCGAAGAAGCCGACCGCGCTGAGCGCCGCCACCGCCAGCATCACCGCAACCAGCAGCAGCCGCAGCTCGCCGGCGCGGAAGTCGCGCGCGGCCTGCCGCCAGGCGAGGGTCCAGGCCGATGCGGGGCGGGCAGGCGCAGGCGACACGGGAGCAGCGGAATCGGCAGACGTCATCGGGATTTCTTTCGGATCGGGACCGGATCGTCCCATTGGCGCTTGCGTTCGAGCAAGTACTCGACGAAGGCCCGGACTTTCAGCGGGACATGCCGTGCATGCGGGTACAGCAGGTTGTAGGGCCGCGAGCGCCCGCCGAACGGCGCCAGCAGCTCGGTCAGGCGGCCGGCCGCCAGGTCGCCTTCGACGACGAAGCGGTAGGCCTGGAAGACGCCCGCGCCATGGCGGGCCAGCGTCACGCCGGCCAGCACGTCGTCGGCGCAGGTATAGCGGCCGGTGGTGAGCATCTCGACGTCGCGGCCGTCCTCGCGGATCAGCCAGGGGATCGGGCGGCCGTTGCTCGGCAGTTCGAACTGGATGCAGTCGTGGCCGGCCAGGTCCTCCGGTGTCGCCGGCGTGCCGCGGCGCGCCAGGTAGTCCGGCGCGGCGACGATCACCAGCTCGGCGTCTTCCAGGTGCCGGCAGATCAGCGTCGAGTCGTCGGGGGCGCGCACGCGGATCGCGAGGTCGAAAGCCTCGCCGCCGAAGTCGATGTTGCGATTGCTGACGTGCAGCTCGACTTTCACGTCCGGATGGGCCTGCATGAACGCCGGCAGCATCGGCAGCAGCCGGTGGTGGCCGTAGGTGGTGGGCACGCTGATGCGCAGCGTGCCCGAGGCCTGCGCCTGCTGGCCGCCGACCTCGCGCTCGGCATCGACCAGCTGGTCCAGCGCGGCGCGGCAGCGCTCGAAGTAGGAACGCCCGGCATCGGTCAGGCGGATCTGGCGCGTCGTGCGCACGAAGAGCCGCGCGCCCAGCCGCCCTTCGAGCCGGCCGATCGAGCGGCTGACCGCGGCCGGCGTCACGCCCGCGATCGTCGCGGCCGCGGTAAAGCCCTGGTGCTCGGCCGCGAGGCAGAACAGCTCGATGCTGCCCAGCATCACGTCGTCGAACTGCCGTTTCATGTCATCGCACCCAGCGGCCGCATTGATTACACCGTGTAGCGGCAGATGGTAAGCGAACCCCCTTTATCCCCAGGGGCCCGGTTCCTACAGTGAAGCCCTGTCCTTTCCTTCTTGTTCACAGGAGCCCGTTCACCATGAAACACGATCCCAAGACGGCCGTCATCACCGGCGCTTCCAGCGGCATCGGCGCCGCGCTGGTCAAGGCCTACCGCGAGGCCGGCTGGCGCGTGGTCGCCAACTCGCGTTCGATCCGCCCGAGCGACGACCCCGGCATCCTCGCGATCGCCGGCGACATCGCCGACCCGGCGACCGCCGAGCGCATCTTCAGCGAAGGCGTCGACCGCTTCGGCCGCATCGACACGCTGGTCAACAACGCCGGCATCTTCACCGCCAAGCCGTTCACGCAGTTCACCGCGGACGACTGGTCGGCGAACATCGCGATCAACCTCACCGGCTTCTTCCACGTGACGCAGCGCGCGGTGCGGCGGATGGAGGCGCAAGGGTCCGGCCACATCGTGCAGATCACGACCAGCATCGTCGACCAGCCGATCAACGGCGTGCCGGCGGTGCTGGCCTCGATCACCAAGGGCGGGTTGAATGCCGCGACCCGCGCGCTCGCGATCGAGTACGCGTCGCGCGGGATCCGCGTCAACGCGGTCTCGCCCGGCATCATCAAGACGCCGATGCACCCGCCGGAGAACCATGCGGCGCTGAGCGGCCTGCACCCGGTGGGCCGCATGGGCGAGATGAGCGACATCGTCGACGCGGTGCTGTTCCTCGAGAAGTCCTCGTTCGTGACGGGCGAGATCCTGCACGTCGATGGCGGGCAGTCCGCCGGTCACTGGTGAACCGCCATGCCGATCATCCGCATCGAAGTCACCCGTGAAGGCGTCACGCTGCAGCAAAAGAAGCAGTTGATCGCCGAAGCCACCGAGATGATGGTCCGCGTGCTGGGCAAGGACCCGGCGACGACCTTCGTGATCATCGACGAGGTCGAGACCGACAACTGGGGGGTCGCCGGCCGCACCGTCACCGAGCGCCGCAAGGACGAGGCGCAGGCCCGGGGGAAACTGGCCTAGGCCAGCAACCGGGCTGAACCCTGCGTGCAAATCCGACGAACCGTGCGGGGCACGCGGGGTGCTGCAATGGGGGCATGAACACCCTGCCCGCGATCTTCCTGTCCCACGGCTCGCCGATGCTGGCGCTGGAACCCGGCACCACCGGCCCGTTCCTGCAGCGCCTGGGCGCGGCGCTCGACGCCCACCACCCGCGCCCGAAGGCCATCCTCGCGGTGTCGGCGCACAGCCTGGCGCGCGAGCCGGTGCTGCTGGGCGCGGCCACGCACCAGGCGGTGCACGACTTCGGCGGCTTCCCCGACGCGCTGTACCAGCTGCAGTACAGCCCGCCCGGCGCACCGGAACTGGCCACGCAGGTCGAGGCGCGGCTGCGCGCGGCCGGCCTGCCGGTGCACCACAGCGAGGAAGGCGGCCTGGACCACGGCATCTGGAGCATGCTGCGCTTCATGCGCCCGCAGGCCGACATCCCGGTGCTGCCGCTCGCGTGGGTGCCCAACCTGCCGCCGGCGCAGCAGTTCGCGCTCGGCGAACTGCTCGCCTCGCTGGCCGACGAGGGCGTGCTGGTGATGGGCAGCGGCAGCATCACGCACAACCTGCGCCGCATCTTCAGCAACGGCCGGCCGGCGCTCGACGCGGCCGAGATCGCCGAGAGCGCGGGCTTCCGCCGCTGGATGCTCGAGCGCAGCGCCGCCCGCGACTGGGAGGCGCTGTTCGACTACCGCCGTCAGGCGCCCGCGGCAGTCGACATGCACCCGACCGACGAGCACCTGCTGCCGTGGTACGTGGCGGCCGGCGCCGGCGGCCGTGCGCACGCGCCCGAACGGCTGCACGAGGCGGTGACCTACGGGTGCCTGGGGATGGATGCGTATGCGTTCGGGCCCGGGGCCGCGGCGTTGAAGCAGCAACTCGCCGCCTGACGGGCGGCGGACCCTCAGCGCGCGAGTGCGACGACGCCGGAGGCCGGCGCACTCGCCGCGCGCGCGGCAGCCGCCGCGCGGTCGTCGCTGTACTGCTTCGCGAGCGCGGCGACGTCCTGCCCGGTGCGGGCGATCAGCATGCGCGCCGCGCCGATCTCGCCGAACTGGCTCATGTCGAGCACCCACCGGGTCTCGCGCTCGATCTGCGCGCACGACCACTCGGTGCCGGGCGCGGCGGCCATCGGCTTCAGTGCCTGCGACATCGCATCGCGCTCCAGGCGCAGCGCCTGCAGGCGCTCGGCCGGCCAGCCGACGCGCGCCCCGAGGGCCTGGCCGATCGCCATGTCGAGCAGCGTGGTCGAGCGCTTCGACAGCAGCTCGGCGATGTCGGCGCACACCTGCAGGCGGTTGCCGTCGCGCACCGCATTCGCATCGCAGTGCTGCATCAGCGTCTTCAGCCCCGGCATCGCCAGCGCCGACTCGATCGCCTCCGCGCGTGCCATCACCGCGCGGCGCTCGATGGCAGGCGTGCCCGGCGGCAGGTTGCGCAGCGCGAGCGCGCTGACCTGGCCCCAGCGCAGGTCGGCCGTCGTCGCCTTCGACGCCCGGTACAAGGCCTCGTCGACGAGGCCCGTCTCGCCGTGCTGGTCGGCCTCGGAAGCGACCTCCAGCCAGGCGTCGGCATTGTTCGGGTCGAGCGTCGCGAGCTGGCGTGTCGACAGCATCTGGCAGGCACCGCCGGGGCTCGCCCGGCACGCCCGCCACGCGAGCGTGTAGACGGCCGGCGAGCGCGTCGCGACCGCCATCTGCGCGAGCGCATCGCGCTGCGACGCATTGGCGCCGACGCGCGCCTGGCGCTGCAACTCGGATTCCCCGGGTTCGGCCGGCGCGTTGCAATCGGCCCCTTCACAGGCCTGCGGCGCATTCGCATGCGGCGGCCCTTCGTCGCGCTGCAGCAGCAGGCCGGCGGCGCGGGCCAGCTCGTCCGGCTGCTGGGCCAGGGTCGTGACCAGGCGCCGACGGGCCGCGTCGCCGGCCGTCGTGAACAGCGTGCGGTCGAGCGGCTGGCCGCCCTTCGCCTTCACGCGGCCGATGCCGCAGACCTCGATCTCGTCGGCCGCGAGCGGTGTGCTGGCCGCGGCGGCGGCGGCCGATGCCGCGTTGCCGTAGACGGCCGCGAAGCCGTCCATCAACGGCGGGCCGGGCATCGGGAAGGTCTGCGGTGCGGACGCTGCGGCGTCGGCAGCCTCGGCGACGACCGGCTCGACCGGTGGCACCGGGGCTTGCGGCGAGCCTTGCCAGACGAGCGCGAACAGCAGGGCGACCAAGGCCAGGCCCACCGTCGCGCGGACCGCATTGCCGGGCGGCGCGCTCATACACCCCCCTCGGCAATCGCCTCCTTGACGGCCGCGACCTGCCGCCGCGACACCACCAGCCAGTCGTCGACCGGCGCGACACGCACCACCCAGCCTTCGGCCGGCTCGCCGCCATCCTCGCCCGGCAGCGTGCGCCGCTCGAGGGCACGCAGCGCGCGCCGCGCGACCAGCGCGTTGCGGTGGATGCGCAGGAAGCGGTCGCCCAGGCGCTGCTCCAGGTCGGTCAGTGCATCGTCGAGCACATGGGTGTGGGTGGCGGTGCGCAGGGTCACGTACTTCAACTCCGCTTTCAGGTACAGCACTTCGGACACCGGCACGCGCAGCTTGCGGCCGAGGTCGTTCACGAGGATCACCGGTTCGTCGTCGGGCACCGCCGCGGCAGGTGCCGCTCGCGGTGCCAGCCGCTGCACGACGCGCTGCAGCGCCGCCTGCAGGCGCTCGCGGCGCACCGGCTTGGTCAGGTAGTCGGCGGCATCGAGCTCGAAGGCCTGCAGCGCATGCTCGGCGTGTGCGGTGACGAACACGATGGCCGGCGGGTCGCTGCGGCGGCGCAGCTGGGCGGCCAGCTGGCGCCCGTCGGGGCCGGGCATGTGGATGTCGAGCAGCAGCAGGTCGCAGGCGTTCGCGGCCAGCCATTCGAGCGCCTGCTGCGCATTGCCGGCCTCGCCGACCACCTCGGCGCGCGGTTCGACGCAATCGCCGACCAGGCCGCGCAGGCGCAGCCGCGCCAGCGGCTCGTCATCGACCAGCAGCACGCGCAGCGGCGCCAGGGCGGAGGGGGTGTTCATGACAGGCAATTCACAGCGGCACCACGATCTGGACGCGGAACACGTCGCGGTCGAGCTGGGTCTCGAACTGCGCGGCGACGTCGTGCATCAGCTTCAGCCGCTCGCGCACGTTGCGCAGCGCCATGCCGCTGCCGGGGCGCGAGCCGGAACGCGGCACGGTGTTCGCGATGCTGACCACCGCATGCGCCCGCTTGACGCGCGTGCGGATGCGGATCACGCCGCCGTCGGGCGAGGGCTCGACGCCGTGGCGCACCGCGTTCTCGACCAGCGGCTGCAGCAGCAGCGGCGGCACGCGTGCGGCGCCGGCGTCTTCGTCGAGGTCCCAGCTGAGCTGCAGGCGCTCGCCGAAGCGGATCTGCTCGATCGCCAGGTAGCGCTGCGCGAGGGCGATCTCTTCGCTCAGGCTGACCGATTCGTCGGTCGCGCTGAGCGCGACGCGGAACAGCTCGGCCAGGTCCTCGAGCAGGTGCTCGGTGCGGGCCGGATCGAGCCGGGCCAGCGCGATCGCGGTGTTGAGCGTATTGAACAGGAAGTGCGGGCGGATGCGCGACTGCAATTCGGCCAGCCGGGCCGCGGTGTCGGCCGGCAGCCGGGCGCGGGCGCGCAGCGTCAGCCAGTAGAAAAGCGCGGCGGCGAGCGCGGCACCGGCCAGCAGCGGCGCGGCCAGCCGCATCGTGTCCTGCAGGCGGATGTCGACCGCCACCAGCAGCGCCCAGCCGAACGCGCCGCTCAGGCCGCCGATGCAGACCGCGGCGCACCACTGGCCGGCCACCGGCAACCGGGCGAGCGGCCGCTTGAGCAGGCACACCGAGACCAGCCACAGCAGCACCGCCGGCAATGCGACGCCGGTAGCCTGGCCGAGCAGGTTCAGCCAGGCCGACAGCGTGGGCGCCGCGAAGCTGACGCCGATCGCGACGACGGCGTGCACGAAGAACAATGCACGCAGCACGACGCCGACGTGGCAGACGTCGAAGGCCGACACCGGCCCGAGCGGCTGGCGGGCCAGCGGCACCGCGCCGAAGTTGGTGGAATTGAAGATGCTGCTGCCGCGCTGCTCGTCGGGCCGGGTCGACTCGGACCACAGCGGCGCCGGGCGGCTGGGCGTGGGGGCGAAGGCGGAGGTGGTCGCGTGGGGTTCGGGCATGGCGGGGTGGGCCGAATAGAATCCGGGGCTTCCCCCGGTGCCTGCGGCCACCAGTGCATTGTCGCCAACTGGCGCCGCCCGGCAACCGAGCCTACCAAGCGTTACACGACGCCCCGTTCCGAGCGCCCCCGACGATGTCTGCCAATCAACTCGACAAGAAATCCGAAGCCTGGTCGGCCCTGTTCTCCGAGCCGATGAGCGACCTGGTGAAGCGCTACACCTCGAGCGTCGGCTTCGACAAGCGGCTGTGGAAGGCCGACATCGCCGGCAGCCTGGCGCATGCCGAGATGCTGGCGGCGCAGGCGGTGATCGGCGCGCAGGACCTGGCCGACATCCGGCGCGGCATGGCGCAGATCACGCAGGAGATCGAGTCCGGCGCGTTCGAGTGGAAGCTCGACCTGGAAGACGTGCACCTCAACGTCGAGGCGCGGCTCACGCAGCTGGTGGGCGATGCCGGCAAGCGGCTGCACACCGGCCGCTCGCGCAACGACCAGGTGGCGACCGACGTGCGGCTGTGGCTGCGCGACGAGATCGATGCGCTGCTGCCGTTGCTGGCGGGGATGCAGCAGGCGCTGGTGGGCGTGGCGGAGCGGCATGTGGAGACCATCCTGCCGGGCTTCACGCACATGCAGGTGGCGCAGCCGGTGAGCTTTGCGCACCATCTGCTGGCGTACGTGGAGATGTTCGCGCGCGATGCCGAGCGCCTGGCCGACGTGCGCAAGCGGGTGAACGTGCTGCCGCTGGGCGCGGCGGCGCTGGCCGGCACCAGCTACCCGCTGGACCGCGAGCGCGTCGCGAAGACGCTGGGCTTCGACGGCGTGTGCCAGAACAGCCTGGATGCGGTGAGTGATCGCGATTTCGCGATCGAATTCGCGTCGTTCGCGAGCATCACGATGATGCATGTGTCGCGGCTGGCCGAAGAGATCGTGCTGTGGATGAGCCAGAACTTCGGCTTCATCAACCTGGCCGACCGCTACTGCACCGGCTCGTCGATCATGCCGCAGAAGCGCAACCCCGATGTGGCCGAGCTGGCGCGCGGCAAGAGCGGCCGGGTGGTGGGCCACCTGATGGGCCTGCTGACGCTGATGAAGGGCCAGCCGCTGACGTACAACAAGGACAACCAGGAAGACAAGGAGCCGTTGTTCGACGCGGTCGACACGGTGCGCGACACGCTGCGCATCATGGCCGAGATGGTGGCCGGCATCGTCGTGAAGCCCGAGGCGATGGAGCGTGCGGCGCTGAAGGGCTATGCGACGGCGACCGACCTGGCCGACTACCTGGTGAAGAAGGGCCTGCCGTTCCGCGATGCGCACGAGGTGGTGGCGCATGCGGTGAAGTTCGCGCTGAGCGAAGAGCGCGACCTGGGCGACCTGCCGCTGGACGTGCTGCAGGGGTTCCATGCGGCGATCGGCCCGGACGTCTTCGATGTGCTGACGCTGCGCGGCTCGCTGAACGCACGCAACGTGCTGGGCGGCACGGCACCCGACCAGGTGCGGGCGCAGCTGGCACGGCACAAGGTCCGGCTGAAGTGACGCGCCGCCGGGGGATGCGCAGCGCATGGCTGCTGGCGGCGGCCTGCGCGCTGTCGGTGTTCGCGGCGGTGGCGCAGGCCAAGCCCGGGCTGCCGGAGCTGCGCGGCGAGGCGCTGACCCGCTTGCGTGCGACGGCCGCCGCGAAAGAGTCGCTGATCGGGCTTGCACCGTTGCCGCCGGCCAAAGACGCCGCGGCCGAGTACCTGGCCGACCTGTTCCAGGACGAAGGCTTCATCGCGGTCACGCGTGCCTGGCTCGACAGGACGCAGGCCACCAGCAGCGACGGCGTCTACCGCGAATGGGCGCGCTACTACGAAGAGACGATCAGCGCCGGTGTGGCCCTGCTGGACGACGAAGACCTCGCGACCTTGACCCGCAGTGTCCTGCTGCGGTGGCTGGACGGCTCCGGCCAGACGTGCGCGCGGCTGATGGCGGCGACCCGCGTCGAGCAGCTGGACGGCCTGCGGCCGTACACGGAAGCCGAGCTGTCCGGCTACTTCCGCATCCTGAAGCGCGCCTACGTCGGCGCACTGGCCAACGAGAAGCCGCGTCCGTCGGCCACCGAGGAACAGCTGGCGCGGGGGGGCCTGGAGATGTTGATCGCAGTCCCGCAGGAACAGCGTGGGCGGTTGATCGGGCTGGTATCCGGCAACTTTCCGGAGGTCATCACGCCCGAGATCTGCGCCGACCTGCAGGCCATGGTCAAGGCGATCGACAAGGTGCCTGGGGAGGACGGCGCCGCGTTGCGACGCGAATTCAATCTGTCCGTCGTCCGCGGCGCCTTCGACACCGACCCGCCGAAACGCCGGGTGGCTTCGGAAGTCAGCGGCACCTCGGCCAACGGCATGTTCGAACCGGGCCCGATCCAGCTTCACTATCCGCCGACAGCCGCCAAGGCCGGCGTCGAAGGCGAGATCGTCGTGCGGATCTGGGTTGACGGGCAGGGCTACGCGCAGCGCGTGAAGACCATGAAGCACGACTTCAAGCCCGCCGTCGTAACGCTGGAAGACGGCACCGACGTGCCATCGCAGGAGCTGTTCGAACCCCTCGTGATCGCGTACTACCAGTCGGGCCGCTTCCAGCGCCGCTTCAAGGATGGCCAACCGCGGCCTTACACCGCCGAGATTCCGATGAGCTGGAAGCTCGAGTAGCCGCGCCCCTCCTTTGGAGGGGGTTTCCTTTCCGAGGCGAAAACCTAGACTTCCCCGCACTCGAACACGGAGGGAGTCCATGAAGAAGCTCATCGCACTCGCGACCAGCCTGCTGCTGGCCGCCTGTGGAGGCGGCGGTTCGCCTGATTCGTCGCCATCGTCGCCACTGTCGTCACCCACCGCGCTGACCGAACGCGCTGCTGCCGCCGACCCGGCGGCCTCGGCGGCTACGGTGGACCCGCTGGCCCGCGTCAACGCCTACATCGGCACCGGCATCGGGTTTCCGAACCTGCAGGACCGGCCGCCTGAAACCCTGTCGGGCAGCACCTACCCGGGCGCGGCCCTGCCCTTCGGCATGGTGCAGTTCAGCCCCGACACCGGCTACGGCGAGGCCAACGCCCACGGCGGCTACAACTACGCGAAGCCCATCATCCAGGGCTTCAGCCTGGTCCATGCCAGCGGCACCGGCTGCCCGGTGCAGCAGGATGTTTCGATCCTGCCCTTCGCCGGCCCCGTCGGCCCCTCGCCCGCCGCCAACCTTGCCCGCTACCAGATGCCGTTCACGCACGCCGGCGAGCAGATCTCGCCGGGGTTCTACGGCGTGACCGCGAGCAATGGCCAGGGCGCCGAGCTGACGGTGTCGCGCCGCGGCGGCTTCGCGCGCTTCAGTTTCCCGGACAGCGCCATCGCAAGCGTGATCCTCAATGTCGGCCGCAACGCCAGCACCGGGCGCAATGCCCAGCTGCAGCTGGTCGGCGACAACACGATCGAAGGCGTCGTGGAGGGCGCGGGCGTGTGCGGCAACGGCCGCTACACCGTGTACTTCCACGGCCGCTTCGACCGGCCGTTCAGCAGCTTCGGCACCTACCGCGCATCGGCTGTGAGCCCCGGCTCGCGCACCACGGTGCTCGGCCCGCAGACCGGCGGCTGGGTCACGTTCGCCGACAGCACGCCGGTGCAGCTGCGCATCGCGGTGTCGTATGTGAGCGTGGCGAACGCCCGGCTGAACCTGCAGGCCGAGCTGGCCGGCACAGACTTCGACGGCGTGCGCCAGCAGGCCCGGGACACCTGGGGCGAGATGCTCGGGCGCATCCAGGTCGACGGCAACGGCAGGCCTGACGACGAGGTGAAGTTCTACACCGCGCTGTACCACGCGCTGCTGCACCCGACGCTGTTCAGCGACGTCAACAACCAGTACGTCGGCTTCGACAACGTCGTCCGCACGACCAGCGGCTGGGACAAGTACGCCACCTTCTCCGGCTGGGACACCTCGCGCTCGCAGATGCAGCTGGTGGCGTGGCTCGCACCGAAGCAGGGCAGCGACATGGCGCAATCGCTGGTGGTGGATGCGCTGGCCAGCAACGCCGGCTTCCCGCGCTGGCCGATCGCGAACAGCGACAGCTGCATGATGTTCGGCGACCCGGGAGCGGTGATTGTGTCCAGCCTGCATGCCTTCGGCAGCACGGACTTCGACACCGCGGCGGCGCTGGCGGTGATGGAGCGCGGCGCCAGCACGCCCTTCCTGCGCTCGCGCGATTGCGAGACGCGGCCTGGCCTGTCGCAGTACCTGAGCCTGGGCTACATCCCGTACGGGCAGGGCGCGGCGGCCGCCAACACGCTGGAGTACGCGCTGGCCGATGCGGCGATCGGCCAGTTCGCCGGCGCGCTGGGCGATGGTGCCAAGCGGGATCTCTACCTGGCGCGCGGCCAGGCCTGGAAGACGCTGCTCGGGAGTTCGGGCTACATGCAGCCGCGCAACGCGTCGGGCAGCTTCGTGGCGCCGTTCAACCCGGGCCGCAACGACGGCGGCACGTTCGGCTTCGGCAACCCGGCGCAGTACACCTTCATGGTGCCGCAGAACTACCGGGGCCTGATCGACCGGATGGGTGGCAATGGCGTCGCGGTCGCGCGGCTGGACGAGCATTTCCAGCGCCTGAACAGCGGCTCGACCGGGTTGCAGGCCTTCATGTCGCTGGCCAACGAGCAGGGCACGCCGTGGGCCTATGCATTCGCCGGGGCGCCGTGGAAGTCGCAGGCGGTGGTGCGTCGCATCCTGGACGAACAGTATGCGAACCGTCCCGAGGGGCTGATGGGCAGCGACGACCTGGGCTCGCTGTCGGCCTGGTATGTGTGGGGTGCGCTGGGCCTGTACCCCGAGATCCCGGGTGTCGGCGGCTTCGTGCTCGGCAGCCCGCTGTTCCCGCGCACCGTGGTGCGCATGGGCAACGGGCACACGCTGACGATCAATGCGCCGAATGCGGGGACGCTGGGCATCTACATCGCCGACATGGCGATCGACGGCCAGCCGTCCACGCGCACCTGGCTGCCGTTGACGCAACTGGCGGAGGACACGGTGATCGACACGGTGTTGGTGCCGATGCCGATCCCGGCCTGGGGGAGTGCACCGGGGGATGCGCCGCCGTCTTTCGACACTCCATGAGGTTGGTTCACTGCGTGGGGCTGCTGCCGGGTCTCGCCCCGGACGCTGCGCTGTGCGGGCAGGTTTCGCCCTGCCGGGCGAGTCACTTTCATTTGGCAAGGCAAATGAAAGTGACTCGCCCGCCGGGGCGAGACCCGGCAGCAGCCTCACGCAGTGAAAGGAAGCCCCCGCAGGGAAGAGAAAGCCCTCGCGCAGCGAGTCCCCCACCGGGAAGTCGCCACATGCTGCACATCCATCCGCGGCTCCACCATCGTGCTGCCATTGGCTTGCGGCACGCCGCGCGTCATGCGCTCGGTCATGTCGGTGGCGGCATTGCCGATGTCGATCTGGCCAACCGCGATGTTGAACGGCCGGCCGTCCAGCGAGCTGGCCTTCGTCAGCCCGCTGATCGCATGCTTGGTGGCGGTGTAAGGCGCCGAGAACGGCCTCGGCGCATGCGCCGAGATCGAGCCGTTGTTGACGATGCGCCCACCCTGCGGCGTCTGCGCCTTCATCAGTCGGAACGCCTCCTGCGTGCACAGGAAGGCGCCCGTCAGGTTCACGTCGACCACCGCCTTCCACTGCTCGTAGCTCAACTCCTCGATCGGCATCGCCGGCGTGCCGGCACCGGCATTGTTGAACAACAGGTCGAGCCGGCCGAAGCGCTCGCGCGTAGCCGCGAACAATTCCTTCACCGACGCCGGATCCCCCACATCGGTGGGCACCGCCAGCGCATTCGCGGCCCGCTCGCCCGCCTGCGCCAGCGTCTGCTGCAGCGGCTCGGCGCGGCGGCCGGCCAGCACCACGCCCCAGCCCTCGCGCAGCAGCGCCAGCGCACACGCGCGGCCGATACCGGTTCCGGCACCGGTGACAAGAGCGATCTTCGACGGCGCGGCGGCTGCATTCATGGCGACGGACTCCCGGTGTCGGTGTCTGCCGACGGCAACTCGAAGCTGTCGGCAAAAGTGAAGAACAGCGATGCGTAGAAGGCGCTCAGGATCATCAGCCAGACCGGCAGCATCAGCACCTTGCCGACTTCCAGCTGGCCGAGCAGCGACGACACCAGGCTCACCAGGATGACGGCCGCCAGCGCCGTACCGAACCAGACGAGCATGTAGATGGCGAAGGCGCCGCGGTTGCGCCAGCACGCCACCAGGCTGAAGAACAGCGCCTTCGACGCGCTCATGCCGCCCCAGTGCACCAGGCCCGGCGCATGCCACCAGACCACGCTCAGCACCGAGCTCAACGCGAAGAGCACCAGCATGCCCAGCTGCAGGTGGCCGTCGGACAGGCGCGCGTCGAGCACCTCCGGCGGGGTGTTGGCGCTGTACAGCAACTGCTGCAGTTCGATCACCCGCGAGCCCGCGATGGCATAGGTCAGCAACCAGATCAGGAAGGCCGCCAGCGCATAGCCGGCATAGAGCCACAGCTGCGCGCGCCGCCGCGGCCCGTCGACGCGCAGCGGCGCGATGAACACCGTCGGCATCGGCGAGCGGCCGGCCAGCGTCAGGCGCGTGGCGATCATGAAGCCCAGCGACAGCAACGGGAACGCCCCGAGCAGCAGGAAGGGCCCGAGCAGCGGAATGAAGGCGAGCACGAAGCTCGCGAACAGCGACAGGCCGAGCAGGCCGGAGTAGGCGAGCGGCCGCGTCGCGAAGGCGGCCACGCCCTGGCGCACCCAGAGGGCGCCGCGGCTCGCGGGAACATGCTGGAATTTCATCGGTCAGCCATCGGTCAGCCCATCGCCGGATGCCAGGCGTTCTCGACGCGCTGGCGCAGCACGCGCTCGAAGTGAGTGGGGTCATGGGCCTTCAGCACCGACGCATCGCGCGGCAGGTGCAGGTCCCACAGGCGGGAGATCCAGAAGCGCAAGGCCGCGGCGCGCAGCAGCGCCGGCATCAGCCGCCGCTCGCTGGAGCCGAGCGGCCGCACCGCGTCGTAGGCCTCGACGAAGGCGAGCGCGCGGTCTTCGGCCAGGCGGCCGGTGTCGAGGTCGATGCACCAGTCGTTCAGGCACACGGCGATGTCGAACAGCAGCGCATCGACGCCGGCGAAGTAGAAATCGAAGAAGCCGGTCAGCGCGTGGCCCTCGAACATCACGTTGTCGCGGAACAGGTCGGCGTGGATCGGCCCGCGCGGCAGCGCCGCATAGGCCGGCGACGCCGCCACCTGCTGCTGGAATGCGAGTTCGGCCTCGATCAGCGCGCGCTGCGCATCGGCCAGGAAGGGCAGCACCACCGGCACCGTCTCGGCCCACCAGGCGAGGCCGCGCAGGTTGGGCTGCTGGCGCGGAAAGTCGGCGCCGGCCAGGTGCATCTGCGCCAGTGCGGCGCCCACGCTGCGGCAGTGCAGCTCGTCGGGTGCGAGCTGGTGGCCGCCGCGCAGGCGGTCGACCACCGCGGCAGGCTTGCCGTCGATCTGGTGCAGGATCTCGCCCGCGGCGTCGGCCTGCGGCTCGGGCACCGCGACGCCGTGGCGCGCCAGGTGCTTCATCAGGTGCAGGTAGAACGGCAGCTGCTCGAAGCTCAGGCGCTCGAACACCGTCAGCACGTAGCGGCCCTGCGTGGTGTCGGCGAAGTAGTTGGTGTTCTCGATGCCGGCCGCGATGCCCTTCAGCGCGGTCAGCTCGCCGATCTGCAGGCGGGCCACCAGCGCGGCGGCGGTGTCGAACGAAACCTCGGTGAAGACAGCCATCGGCCCGCTCAGAAGGCAAGGACCTGCCAGACCCGCTGGCCGGCGACGCCGCGCGAGCCGTTGGGCGCCTGCGGCACGCCCTTGGCGGCGTTGTCCGGCAGGATCTCGTACTCGCCCTTCAGCGGGGCCTTGGTCTTGACGACGATGCGCTTGACCTCGCCGCGCACGCGCAACTCTTCGATGCGCGAACCTTCGTCCTCGTGCACCAGGTGGTCGACCTGCGGTTCGCCGGTGTCGAAGTTCTCGACCGGGGCCGGAATCGGCTTCGGCGCCGGCACGGGCTCCGCATGGAGGGCGGGGGCGATCGACGACAACAAGGCCAGGCAGGCCAGCACGGGCAGCAGCTTCATGGGGGCATTGTAGGCAGCGCTGCCGCGCACGCCCCGCGCCGGGGTCAACCACCACTGGCCCCGTCCCCAGCTCAGTCGGGCCGCACCCGCAGGAAGGTCGCGAAGCGCGGCAGGCCGCTCTCATGAAACCCGCGGTAACGGTAGGTCACGGTCGCACCGATCGGCGGCGGCTGGCGGCGCTCGGCATCCTTCAGCCCGCTGCCGAGCCGGAAGCGCCGGCCGTCGGGCATCTCGACCAGCAGCGCCCCGAGCTGGCCGGCGTACTTGCCTTCGCCCGGCAGGTGGCCGACGACGCGCGCCTCGGCGTCGTCCTGCGGCTTCAGCTTCAGCAGCGCATCGCTGCGGTCGCGCAGGTAGAGCGAATCGCCGCGGTGCAGCACCAGGCCCTCGCCGTTGACCGAGACGACACGGCGCATCAGCTTCAACAGCTCGGCTTCATCCGCGGCCCGGCCGTGCACCACCGCCTCGATCCACGTCGTGCCGACCGTCTTGACCAGGCGCTCGATCAGCGGCAGGCGGTGGTCGAAATCGCCCGGCTCGTCGGGCAGATCGAACACCATGAAGCGCATCTCGCGCCACGCGGCGTCGTCCGGCACCTCGGCGGCGACCGTCGATGCCGCTGCGGTGAAGCGGCCGCGGCCGGCCCACAGCTCGCCATCCATCGCGCGCTGCGGCCAGCCCGACGTGAACCAGGCCGGCACGCGGATCGGGTGGCCGTTGCGCGTCAGCAGGCGCTTGCCATCCCAGTAGCCGCGCACGCCGTCGTATTTCTCGCTGACCCAGTGCAGCGCGGGCTGGAAGGCGCCACGTGCATACGGCTGGGCCAGCATCATCGAAGGCTTGCCGTGGCCGATCGCCGCGGCCTGCACGGCAGTGGCCAGCGGCACGCCGGCATGGAGCGCAGCGACCAGCACGGTCAGCGCGATGGGTGGGAGCATGAGGAGCCTTTGCCGTTTACTGATTCTCGTGCTCAGGCAATTCGCCAGCCGAGTGCACCCAACCCCGGATGGTCGATCCCGGGGTCCCTGCGATCTCTCTCGCGCGCTCCATTCCGAACCCCGCACGCAGGGCCGCATCTTCGCGCTCGGCGATGTCTTGATCGGCACGCCACGCCGCGTAAGGCATGCAGCCGCCAGGTACTGTCGACGGGATGGCATCCCGTGCTTGCGCTTTTTCGTCTTGAATCTTGCCAGCAAGTTCCGAGCTGTCGCGGGTCGATGGTGTCGAGGTCGATGGCTCTTCAATGTCGTTGCGAGGCGATTGTTGTGGACTCTGTCTCGAGATCATGCGTGCCGGCTCCCATCAAGGGGTTGTTCGATGTCCATCGCGCCGCCGCCGCGGCGACAGGATGCCAGCCTGAGTAACCGGCCTCCATGCCGAGTTCCATCGCATGCGCCATCCGCCACAATGGCCGGATGACCGACACATCCACCACTGACGCCGGCACGCTGCTGCTGGTCGACGGCTCCAGCTACCTCTACCGCGCCTACCATGCGCTGCCCGACCTGCGCAGCGCCGAAGGCTTCCCGACCGGCGCGCTGCACGGCATGGTGGCCATGCTCAAGCGCGCCCTGATCGACGTGAAGGCCGGGCACGCGGCCTGCGTGTTCGATGCCAAGGGCAAGACCTTCCGCGACGACTGGTACCCCGAGTACAAGGCCCAGCGCGCGCCGATGCCCGAGCCGCTGGTGCAGCAGATCGAGCCGATCCACGAGGTGGTGAAGCTGCTCGGCTGGCCGGTGCTGATGGTGCCCGGCGTCGAGGCCGACGACGTGATCGGCACGCTGGCGCGGGTGGCGGCCGAGCGCGGCCACCGCGTCGTGATCTCCACCGGCGACAAGGACCTGGCGCAGCTCGTCAACGAGCGCGTGTCGCTGATCAACACGATGAGCAGCGAGAAGCTCGACGTGCCGGGCGTGATGGCGAAGTTCGGCGTGCCGCCGGAGCGCATCGTCGATTACCTGACGCTGATGGGCGACACCGTCGACAACGTGCCCGGCGTCGAGAAGGTCGGCCCGAAGACGGCCGCGAAATGGATCGCAGAGTACGGCTCGCTGCAAGGCGTGATGGACGCGGCCGCGAGCATCAAGGGCGTCGCCGGCGAGAACCTGCGCAAGGCGCTCGACTGGCTGCCGACGGGCCGCAAGCTGGTGACGGTGCGCGACGACTGCGAACTGGCCGAGCACCTGGCCGGTTGGCCGGCGCTCGACGGGCTGGCGCTGAAGCCGACCGACAACGCCGCGCTGCTCGACTTCTACGGCCGCTACGGTTTCAAGAGCTGGAAGCGCGAGCTGGAAACGGCGGTGGCGGCACCGCCGCCCGCGCCGGTCAAGGCAGTAAAGCCGCCCAAGCCGCCGGCCGACAGCGCCACGGGCGACCTGTTCGGCGACGGCGCACCGGACGAGCCCGCTGCCACGGCCACGGACGAGCCGCCCTCCGACGGCCGCTACGACACCATCACCAGCTTCGAGGCGCTCGACGCCTGGATCGCGCGCCTGAAGGCCGCGCCGCTCGCAGCGTTCGACACCGAGACCGATTCGCTCGACCCGATGCGCGCGCAGCTGGTCGGCGTCTCGTTCGCGGTGCAGCCGGGCGAGGCGGCCTACGTGCCGCTGCGCCACGACTACGCCGACGCACCGGCGCAGCTGCCGATCGACGAGGTACTGGCGCGCCTGAAGCCGTGGCTCGAAGACGCCGCCGCGCCGAAGCTCGGCCAGAACATCAAGTACGACCTCCACGTGCTGCAGAACGCCGGCATCCTCGCGCGCGGCTTCGTCCACGACACGCTGCTGCAGAGCTACGTGCTGGAGGCGCACCGCCCGCACAGCCTGGAAAGCCTGGCCGAGCGCCACCTGGGCCGCAAGGGGCTCAGCTACGAAGACCTGTGCGGCAAGGGCGCGCACCAGATCCCGTTCGCGCAGGTCGACGTGGCGCGCGCGGCGCGCTATTCCGGCGAGGACAGCGAGATGACGCTGCAGGTGCACCAGGCGCTGTGGCCGCAGATCCAGGCCGAGCCGGGGCTGCTGCGCGTCTACCAGCAGATCGAGATGCCGACGGCGATCGCGCTGCAGCAGATCGAGCGCAACGGCGTGCTGATCGATGCGCTGGTGCTGTCGGCGCAGAGCCAGCAGCTGGGCGAGCGCATGGTGGCGCTGGAGCAGGAGGCGCACGAGCTCGCCGGCCAGCCGTTCAACATGGGCTCGCCGAAGCAGATCGGCGAGATCCTGTTCACCAAGCTCGGGCTGCCGGTGATCAAGAAGACCGCGAGCGGCGCACCGAGCACCGACGAAGAGGTGCTGGACAAGCTGGCCGAGGACTACCCGCTGCCGGCCAAGCTGCTGGAGCACCGCAGCCTGGCGAAGCTGAAAGGCACCTACACCGACAAGCTGCCGCTGATGGTGAACCCCGAGACGCACCGCGTGCACACGAACTATGCGCAGGCGGTGGCGGTGACGGGGCGGCTCGCGAGCACCGACCCGAACCTGCAGAACATCCCGATCCGCACGCCCGAAGGCCGGCGCGTGCGCGAGGCCTTCATCGCGCCGCCGGGGCACGTGATCCTGAGCGCCGACTACTCGCAGATCGAGCTGCGCATCATGGCCGACATCAGCGGCGACGAAAGCCTGCTGAAGGCCTTCGCCGAGGGCATGGACGTGCACCGCGCGACCGCGGCCGAGGTGTTCGCGATCGAGCCGGCGGCGGTCACGAGCGAGCAGCGGCGCTACGCGAAGACGATCAACTTCGGGCTGATCTACGGCATGGGGGCGTTCGGGCTGGCGTCGAGCCTGGGCATCGAGCGCAGCGCGGCGACGAACTACATCGAGCGGTATTTCGCGCGCTACCCGAGCGTGAAGCGCTACATGGACGAGACGCGGGCGTCGGCCAAGGACAAGGGCTATGTCGAGACGCTGTTCGGCCGCCGCATCTACCTGCCCGAGATCAACGGCGGCAGCGGCCCGCGGCGCGCCGGTGCCGAGCGGCAGGCGATCAATGCGCCGATGCAGGGCACGGCGGCCGACCTGATCAAGCTCGCGATGGTGGCGGTGCAGAACGTGCTGCTGGCCGAGCAGCGCGCGACGAAGCTCGTGATGCAGGTGCACGACGAACTGGTGCTCGAGGTGCCGGAAGCCGAGCTCGAGTGGGTGAAGGCCGAGGTGCCGAGGCTGATGGCCGGCGTCGCGAAGCTGAAGGTGCCGCTGGTGGCGGAGGTGGGGATCGGGCGGAACTGGGACCAGGCGCATTGATGAAAAAGGGGCCGCAGGCATCACGCCCGCGGCCCCTTCCCTCTTCTGGCCAGCACCGGCCACCTCCGTGGCCGTTCCTCCCTGATCAGCCGAATCAGCCGAGTTCGGGCAGTCCCGTCAGGTAACCGACGGCCGCGCCGAACTTGTCCTTGTAGTTCGCCTTCACCACCGGGTCCAGGCCCGTCTTGAGCGCGGCCGGCATGCCGCCGACGAATTCGCCGGGGTGCTGGAAGTTGCTCATGATGTAGGTCCAGCCATTGATGTCGTCGACCGCGTGCAGGCCGGTCGATTCGCCGCCTGCCGGCACCGACAGCAGCCGCGACAGCTTCTTCGTGTCGACGTTGTAGGCCCACAGGAAGTTGTTCGCGTGCGTGCTGCTGTCCTCGCCGATGAACAGCGTGCGCATCTTCTCGGAGAACTTGATGTTGTCCGGGTTGCCGATCTTGTCCGGGTTCGACGTGTTGCCCAGGCGGTCGACCGCGATGTCCTCGCCGACCAGCAGCGCCTTGGTCTGCACCGGCACCCACTCGCTGTCGATCGCGGCGCCCGAGGTGTCCTTCTGGCCGCCGGCCAGCGTGTGCGCCAGGATGCCGCCGGCCACCAGCTTCTTGTCCAGGCTCACGCCCATCTCTTCGCGCCAGGCGGCGTCGCCCTTCACCATCGAGGCCTGGATGTTCTGCAGCGCCGAGTAGCCGATCTTGTCCTTCGCGTTGACGGTCGTGCCTTCCATCTTCGTGAAGACCATGCTCGCGCCGACCAGGTTGGCGTAGCGGTGCGTCTCCAGGAAGGCCGCGGCCTTCTCCATCCCCGGCACCAGCTTGACCCAGTTGGCCTTGCCGTCGCAGAAGATCTTGGTGTACGTGGCGTCCAGCGGATCGGTCTTGCTGACGGCCATGATGTCCTTGGCCTTCAGCGTATTGGCCAGAACCTCGATCTCGGCGCTGGTGGCATGGCCGAGCTTGACCCAGGTCAGCGCCGCGCCGGCGGCAGCCGGGTCGATCGAGAAGCCGGCGCCGACCTTGGCGACGTAGAGCGTGCCGGCCGACAGGTCTTTCGCCTTGTCGGCGACGAACATGAAGAAGCCGCCGTTCGTGTAGTCGTCACCCATGATCGCGGTGCGCTGGTCCGGCATCACCTGGATCAGCTCGTGCGAGATGCGGCCCAGGCAGAAGTGCTTCTTGATCGTGCCGGTGCCGTCGGGGTTGACCGTCACTTCCGGCAGGTGGCCGTAGTGGTACGGGTTGGCCTTGGTCTCGTCGCCGAAGGTGTTCTTGCTGTAGGCCTTGAACTGCGTGTTGGTGTCGATGAAGGCCGCATCCGGCTCGTACTCCTCGCTCGACAGGTGCGTGCCCCACGGCGACAGGCTGGCGCCGCAGGTGATCCACAGACCGTGTGCCGGCGAGGTGTCGACGTTGTGGTACTTCACCAGGCTCAGCTTGCCGGTGGCCTGGTCCTGGTCGAGCGTCAGCACCGCGATCGGCGAGGGCAGCGTGCCGTACGTGTCGGCGCCGGCCTGGTTGCGCGTCATGTACTCGAACTGCACGACGGCGAACACCGCCTTGCCCTTCAGGCCGGCGACGGTCGGGTTCGGCACGGTCAGCAGCGAGCTGCCGTCCGGCGAATCGGAAAAGAACTGGCGCTCCTTGCCGACCATCGAGGTATCCCGGATCGGCTGGCCGGCCATGTCGACGTAGCCGCCGGCGAGGATGGTGCTGCCCTTGCCGTCCGGCACCATTTCACCGGTGATGAAGAAGGGCTCGTACTTCAGCGCGAAGGTCTGGGTCGTGCCGTCGCTGTAGTTGGCGATCAGCTTGGAGCCGACGGACGTCGCTCCCATCGCGGCCAGTTCGGCAGCGGTGGGAGCGGCCACGTCGGCGGCAGCGGGCGCGGCCATCGCGGTGAACTCGACCGAGGTCACGGTGGCGGCCGGTGCGGCCGGCGCCGGACCATCGTCACCACCGCCGCAGGCGGCCAGCAGGCCGGCGAATGCGGTGGAACTCGTCATCGGCAGCAGCGGGGCCCCGGACAACAGCTTCAGGAGACGGCGACGCGCGTCGACGGTTGGGTGGCTCATCAGGCTTCCTTGGAGAGTGAGGGAGAAGGCACGTCACCGCGCGTGGCGGGTCGTGTCGAGGTGTGTCTTGGCGTGCGGCAGGTTAAGCAGGCACCATGAAAGCGGCGTGACAAGCGCATGACGGCACCATGACGCCTCGAAACACCTTGCGCGGCAGCCCGGCAGGCCCGTGGCGCGCTTGCGTTCATACTGTCGCCCGACCACCAAACCTCGGAGAAGCTTCGGCATGAGCAAGATCCACTTCATCGGCGGCGAAAAGGGCGGCGTCGGCAAGTCGCTGATGGCACGGGTGCTGGCCCAGTACCTGATCGACCGCCAGATGCCCTTCATCGGCTTCGACACCGACCGCTCGCACGGTGCGCTGATGCGCTTCTATGCCGGCTACGCGTCGCCGGTGCTGGTGGACCGCTACGAGGCGCTCGACGCGATCGTCGAGGCCGCGGTGGACCAGCCCGACCGCCGCGTGCTGGTCGACCTGGCCGCGCAGACACACGACCCGCTGGTGCGCTGGATGGACGAGTCGGGCGTGCTGAACCTGCTGGACGAGACGAACTCTCAGGTCCACTACTGGCACGTGATGGACGCCGGCAAGGACTCGGTCGACCTGCTGAAGAAGCTGCTCGACCGCTTCGGCCCGAGCTTCAAGTACGTGCTGGTGCGCAACCACATCCGCGGCAGCGACTTCTCGGTGCTGGAGCAATCGGGCGAGCAGGCCCGCGCGCTGTCGTTCGGCGCCAAGGTGGTGACGATGCGCAAGCTGCACGACACCGTGATCCAGAAGATCGACGCGGCGAGCATCAGCTTCTGGAATGCCCGCGAAGGCGACAACGACGCGACGCTGGGGTTGATGGACCGCCAGCGCCTGAAGATGTGGATGCGCGACGTCTACCGCGAAGTGGACGACGTGGAGGTGTGACGTAGCCCCCGGGGGCTACTTCGTGCCCTTGGTCGCCGCCTGGGCGATCTTGAAGAAGATGTCGGTGTTGTCCATCACGCCGCTGAACAGCGAGGCCCCGCGGCCGAGGGCCGACAGCGGGACGTCGGTGGCGGTGTGCACCGCCTGGTCGCCCGGCACCTGGCCGGTCACCAGGAAGCCCGCCCCCTGGTTGCGCACGCTCGGGTTCGCCGGGTAGCCGCTCTGCGGCGCCTGGCCGACGAAGGGCTGCTGCGAATCCTGCGTCGGCGTCGCGTTGGCGAGCCAGCTCTCGTAGCGGTCGGCGTTGGCGCCGTAGCCGATCAGCATCTTGTAGTCCACGTCGGTGCTCTGCGGGTAGCCGTCGGCGGCGATCGTGTACTTCGGGAACTTCGCGGCCTGGTAGACGCCGACCACCGGGTCGCGCAGCGTCGCGGCGCTCGGCGCGCTCGCGCCCTCGGCCGGCGCGGCGGCGGCGCGGATCGCGGCCACCGGCTTGGTCGACGCGCCGATGATCGCGGCGCCCGAGCACTCATGGTCGGCCGTCACGATGACCAGCGTGTCGGGGTGCTTCGCGGCGAAGTCYTTCGCCACCTGCACCGCGCGGTCGAACTCGATCACCTCCAACAGCCAGCGGTCGGTGTCCATCAGGTGCGCCTGCTTGTCGATCGACGCGCCCTCGATCAGCGCGACGAAGCCGTTCTTCTGGCGCGACAGCACCTGCAGCGCGGTCTCGGCCATCTCGTCGAGCATCGGCTGGTCGGGGAAGCCGTAGTCGTCGACGATGGTCGAGACGCCGCGGCGCTTGTTGATCTTGTCGAACGCGACGTTCATGTTCGAGTACGAGAACAGCCCGAGCAGCTTGTCGGCACCGGCCGCCGCAACCAGCCCGGCGCGGTCGGGCGCATAGGCGAAACCGGCGCCCTGGAAGTCGGCGATCAGGTCGCGCGCCGGGTCCTTCGCGCCCAGCGCCGCGCCCCAGCCGGCCACCAGGTCCGGCGGCAGCACGTAGTCGGACTTCGCGTCGCGCTGCGAGCCGTTGACGGCCTGGCCGTTGCGCGAGCCGTCGGCCTTCAGCGCATCGCCGTTCGGCAGGAACCACTTGCGCCCGCCACCCATCAGCACCGACAGGCCGGTCAGCCCGCGGTCGTCCAGGAACTGGTCGACGATGCCGGTGCCGTTGCCGCGGTTCGAGGTGTGCACCGCGTTGGCGGCCGGCGTCGCGTCGAACACGTCGGCCGTCGTCACGATGCCCAGTGCCTTGCCCTGGGTGCGGTGCAGGTACTCCGACAGGTACTCGACGCGCGGGTTGTCGAACGCGTCGGCGGTGTCGTCCGGGAACACGCCTTCCTGGTTGTTCGCAGCCTTGTTGCCGGTCACGTAGTTCGACATGCCGGGCGAAGAATCGGTGACGATCGCATCGAGCGACGAGGTCATCACCATGCCGGTGTTCGGGAAGGTGTCCATCGCGAGCGCCGCATGCGCCTTGCCCTGCGCATAGCCCTTGGCCATGATGCGCGCCGCGGTGCGGTGGGCCGCGCCCATGCCGTCGCCGAGCAGGATGATGATGTTCTTCGCCTTGCGGCCCGCGCCGGCCAGCGCAACCACTTCGAAGTTGCCGGTGGCGCTGACGCGCTGGCCGTCGCTCTGCGTCGCGTTGACGGTCAGCTTGTGGATGCCGGGCTTCGCGTTGGAGTAGGCGCGCTGCGAGACGACGGCGGCGTTGGTGCCGGCCGGCAGGCTCAAACCGGTCGTCACGACGCTGGTGACGGCCGAGGCCGGCTTCAGCACCACGCCGTCGACCGCGAACTCGAACGAGGCGAGCGTGGTGCCGGCGTCCAGCCGCACGGTGGCCTGCAGGTCGAAGCGCTGGCCGGGCAGGAAGCGCGCGATCACCGGCGGGTTCGGGTCGTTCGACGTGAACAGCTCGCTCGGCGGCACGAGGCGCGTGACGCTCGGCGCGGCCTGGGCGGAGGCAGCGGCGAGCAGGAGGGCGGCAACAGCAAGGCGGGTCATTTCGGGGACTCCAGGAGAACGGATGCGGATTCGGGGTCGAGCACGAGGCGCACGAACGAGCTGCGGCCGTCGGCCTCGCGCTGCGCGCCGACCTGCAGCGTGCCGGTGAGCGAGACGAGGCCCGGGCGGTACGAGATCGTCCGCGCAGCGAGCGGGCCGGCGAGGTGCAGGTAGAGCGTCGAGGCGGGCAGGTCGTCGGCGAAGCTCTCGTCCTCGTCGCCGAGCGAGACCGGCAGCGGGGTCAGCAACGCGATGCCCGGTGCGGCGGACGACGCCTCCTGGTGCGCAAGGTAGCCGGTGATGCGCACCGGCTGGCCGTCCAGCGACAGCAGGCGCGCGCTCGGCACGAGGCCGCGCGGACCGACCGGCAGCTGGAAGAACTCGCGGAACTTCAGATCGGCGGCCTGCGGCCCGGCCTCGGCCGCGACAGAACCCAGCAGCGTGGCCGCACACAGCAGCCACGCCTTCCAACAACGACGCATGGGTCTCCCTCCACGACTCCCCGAGCTGCCTGATGATCGCGGGGCGCCATGACAGGCGCGTGACGCCGGCTCAGTAGGTCACCAGCACGACCTCGTCGACGAAGGCGGTGTTGTCGCCCGTGGTGTTCTGGCCCGCGAAACGCAGCGTGTGCGCGCCGGCACCGAGCGCGATCGGCGGGGTCGTGAACGACTCGAACTGCGTCGATCCCGGGGTGAAGCTGCCCAGCAGGTTGCCGTCGAGCCAGACGCCGAGGGTCTGCACGCCGCCGAAGCTCCAACCCCGCCGCGCCGCCTTGAAACGCACCGCATACCGCCCCGCCGACAGGTCGGGCAGGCCCTGGCTCATCGCCCCGCCGCTTTGCACGAAGGCCGTCTGCAGGCCCTCCGGCGCGGCCACCGCGCCGAACGCGCCGCCGTTCTTCTGCAGGCCCGAGCCGCTGGTGCCGCTCTCCGGCGAGAAGGTCCAGCCCGCGTTCGCCGCGCCGTACTGCACGCCGTTGCCCGCCGCCACCGCCGGCGACTCGAAGCCCGGGTTCTGCGGCAGGTGGCCCACCCAGCAGCGCTTGGCCACCCCGAAGATCGGATCGCCGAAGGTCGCGTTGTCGCAGGCCACCGGGCCGCTGCGCGTCAGGAAGCGGTACGACGACTGCGCGCCATAGGCCACGGTCCGGGTGCGGTCGAAGCTGCAGCCCTGGCCTTCCAGCGCGCACGGCGTCCAGATGCCGATCGCCGGCGGCCGCTCGGTGTCGCTCAGCTCGCAGTGCTTCACGACGTTCGGCGCCGGGTCACCGAAGGTCGCGTTGTTGCAGGCCACGCTGCCGTTGAAGCTGCCGTAGACGAAGCTGCTGCCGCTGCCGTAGCGCACGCCGCGCACGCCCTCGAAGACGCACTGCCCGGCCTCGGCCGCGCAGCTCGCCCAGGCAGCACCCGTGCCTGCCGTGCGGAAGGTGCGCACACCCGGCTGGACGCCGCGGAAGTAGATGTAGCGGCTGTCCTGGTCGGCACTCGCGATGCCGGCTGCGCCGCTGAAGGCGCTGCCGTTCCACACCTCCACGCCGTCGATGCTGACGCGCCGGTCGATGCCGAAGCGCGGGATGCCGATCACGCCGACCGACCCGGTGTGCGAGCTGCTGTCCACCGTCATCGTGAAGCTGCCGTCGCTGCCGCGGTCCCAGCTGTTCCTGACGCGCTTGCTGCCGTCGAACGTCAGCTGGCCCTCGACGTGCGTGAGGTCGCCGGGGTGCGGGATCACGCCGTACTGCTGCCCCTTCACCGTCGTCGGGCTGATGCCCAGCGTGTAGAAGGTCAGCGCCGAGGTCGGCCCGGACGACCAGCCATGGGCGTGGCTGACGAACCACGGCGCATAGCCGCCGCTGCCGCCGTCCGCGCCGAAGCCCTCCCAGAAAGTGCCGGTGCCACGCGTCGGGTGGTTGAGCATGAAGCCCCACTGGCGACGCATCAGGGCCAGCGCATCGGCATCGCGCGAGGCCGCCGACATCGCCATCAGCTGCATCGAGCCGGCGAAACCGGAGATGTTGCCGCCCCACTCCGGCGTCAGCGCGCCCAGCGTGCCGAGGTTGGCGTTCAGGTAGCGGGCGACGGCCGCCGGCTTGTCGGCGCTGTCGGTCACCCCGTACCAGACCGCGAGCGAGTTGCCGTCCTGCGGCAGCAGCGTGCTGTCCGGGTTGTCGCGGTAGGCGCCGGCCGCGGCGTCCCACAGCGTGGCGTTGATGCGCGACTTCAGCGTCGCGGCCGCAGTCGCGTAAGCGGTGGCCGTCGCGCCCTCGCCCACCGCGGTTGCCAGCGTGGCGCCGGTGACGAGTGCGCGGTACAGCATTGCATTCGCCGCGATGTTCTCGCCGCCCTGCCCGCCCCGTGCCCAGTCGTTGGTGCCGGTCACGTGCAGCAGCCCGTGCGCGCCGTTCACCTTGGCCTGGATGAAGGCCATGCCCTGCTTGTAGCGCGGCCAGATCGAGCGCAGCCAGTCGGTGTCGCCGCTGTAGAGGTGGTAGGTCTCGGTGCCGATCAGCGTCCACAGGTGGTAGGTGTCGGAGCTGTACAGGTCGAAGGGCGGACCGGAGTACGGCAGCTCGCCGCTCGCCTTCTGGCTGTCGTACAGGCGCTGCAGCGCGTTCTTCACCGACAGCGTGTCGGCGGTCGACACATAGCCCACCGCGGCCGAGATGCCGAGGTCGCCCGACCACACCGTGCGGTCGCGCTTGGCGGCATCGGTCAGCACCGAGGTGCCGCCGCTGACCACGGCGGTGTTGTCCCAGCCCGTGGCGAGCAGCTTGCGGCCCTGGTCGGGCGCGATCGTGTTGGTCTGCACCGTGTAGGCGCCGGCATACCAGAGCTTGTTCAGCAGGTCGTCGTTGCTGTAGAAGTAGTTCGGGTAGGCGCTCGGGTCGCTCATCAACGGCGCCGGCGTGAAGCGCAGCCGGATGTTGGCGAGGTGCACCCAGCCGTCGGAGTTCATGAACAGCGTCAGGTAGCGGAAGCCGCCGCGCAGGCTCGCCGCCGGCATCGTGTAGGTCGTGCCGGTCGTGCTGTTGACGCTCGCGTAGATGGCGCCGTCGGTCGAGCTGCTCGCGCCCGCGTTCAGGCCGGCGTTGGAGCCGTCGCTGACGGGGCCGACGTACTCGCTCGACTCGGTGAAGGCGAGGCCGACCGATTCGGCGTTGCTGCCGGCGGCCGGGAAGTCCAGCGAGACGAAGCCGCCGACCTCCTTGCCGAAATCCAGCACCACGTAGCTGCCGCGGCCCGACATCATCGCGGTGTTGCCGGTCAGCAGGTTGTTGGGGTTCTGCACCGTGCCGACGGTCTTGAAGACCACGACCGGGGCCAGGGTGCGCGACGACGGGGACAGCATGTACTGGCTCCACGGTGTGGCGGCAGCCGCCGCGGCGGCCTTCTCCGGCCTGCCGGCCGATGCGGTCGCGGCGGATGGCGCCGAGACCGTGCCGCCGGCGTCGCCGCTGCCGCCGCAGGCGCCGAGCAAGGCGCCCGCTGCCGTCGTCCACGCGACGATGAAGAATCTCACTGCGTTGCGTCCCTGCATGGTCTTTGCCTCCTGGTGTGGGGCGGGACTCTACGGAGTGTGAAAGCGCCCATCAAACGACGAATGCTGATCGCCGGGATAAGAGACGCTTATGCGGGCGCCCGGCGCTGCGGGAGTTTGCAAGCGCTGTCAGGGCCGGCGCCCTGACGGAATCGCGGGAAGAACCTGAGTGATGGGACAACCGCCGGCCCGATCGGCCGGCGGCCGCCTCGGGGTTCACCATGAGCCTGCGTTTTCAGTTCACCGGCGTCAGCTTCGCGACCGACAAGGCCAGCCACTTCATGCCGTGCCGCCCGAAGTTGATCTGCGCCCGCGCATCGTCGCCGGCGCCTTCCAGCGTGACGATCACGCCCTCGCCGAACTTGTTGTGGAACACGCCCTGCCCGGTGCGCAGCCCGTGGCTGGACGTGGTCTTCGGCCCGCCCGGCTGCGCCACCGACTGCGGCCGCGGCTCGACCCGCCCGGCGCCGACGATCGAGTTCAGCCCCGAACCCCGGGCCCACGCCGCCTGGTACTCGCGCGCAAAGCCCGAGCCGAAGCCCTGGTTGCGCGGCGTGATCCACTTCAGCGCCGCCTCGGGCAGCTCGTCGAAGAAGCGGCTCTTGACGTTGTAGCGCGTCTGCCCGTGCAGCATGCGCGTCTGGCTGAAGCTCAGGTACAGCCGCTTGCGCGCCCGCGTGATCGCGACGTACATCAGGCGCCGCTCTTCCTCGAGCCCGTCGATGTCGGACACGCTGTTCTCGTGCGGGAACAGCCCCTCCTCCAGCCCGGTGATGAAGACCGCGTCGAACTCCAGCCCCTTGGCCGAGTGCACCGTCATCAGCTGCAGCGCGTCCTGCCCGGCCTGCGCCTGGTTGTCGCCGGCCTCCAGCGACGCATGCGTCAGGAAGGCCGCGAGCGGCGACATGATCTCGCCGGTCTCGGCATCGGGCGTCTGCTCGAGTGCCGCGATCGTCTCGGCGCCGCCATGCTCGTCCACCGGCAGCGCCACCGCGTTCTTGCCGAAGCCCTCCTGCGTGACGAAGGCCTCGGCCGCGTTGACCAGTTCGTCGAGGTTCTCGAGCCGGTCCTTGCCTTCCTTGTCGGTCTTGTAGAAGTCGACCAGGCCCGAGGCATGCAGCATGTGCTCGATGATCTCGCGCAGCGTCTGCCCGCGCGTCGCCTCGCGCATCGCGTCGACCAGCGCGGTGAAGGCCTGCAGGTTGCCGCCCGCCTTGCCGCTCAGCGCGCCGACGCTCTGGTACAGGCTGCGCCCGCTCTGGCGCGCCGCATCCTGCAGCTGCTCGATCGAGCGCGCGCCGATGCCGCGCGTCGGGAAGTTGACGACGCGCAGGAAGCTGGTGTCGTCGTTCGAGTTCTCGATCAGCCGCAGGTAGCTCAGCGCGTGCTTGACCTCGGCGCGCTCGAAGAAGCGCAGGCCCCCGTACACCTTGTACGGGATCGCGGCATTGAAGAGCGCGCTCTCGATGACCCGGCTCTGCGCGTTGCTGCGGTACAGGATCGCGATGTCGCGGCGCGCGATGCCGTCGCGGTGCAGCTGGCGCGCCTCGTCGACGAACCACTGCGCCTCGGCGAAATCGCTGGTGGCCTCGTAGACGCGCACCGGCTCGCCCGGGCCGGCCTCGGTGCGCAGGTTCTTGCCGAGCCGCCGCGAGTTGCGCGAGATCAGCTCGTTGGCCGCATCGAGGATGTTGCCGAACGAGCGGTAGTTGCGCTCCAGTTTGATCACCTGCTCGACGTGGAACTCGCGCTCGAAATCGGCCATGTTGCCGACCTGCGCGCCGCGGAACGCGTAGATGCTCTGGTCGTCGTCGCCGACCGCCAGCACCGCGGCGTGCGGGCCGGCGAACATCTTCAGCCAGGCGTACTGCAGCTTGTTGGTGTCCTGGAACTCGTCGACCAGGATGTGGCGGAAGCGCCGCTGGTAGTGCTCGCGCAGCGCGGCGTTGTCGCGCATCAGTTCGTAGGTGCGCAGCATCAGCTCGGCGAAATCGACCACGCCCTCGCGCTGGCACTGCGCCTCGTAGGCCTCGTACACGCGCACCAGCGTGCGCTCCTGCTCGTCGCGCTGCTCCACGTCCTTCGGGCGGCGCCCTTCTTCCTTGGCACCGGCGATGAACCAGGTGACCTGCTTCGGAACGAAGCGCTCCTCGTCGAGGTTCATCGCCTTGATGACCCGCTTGACGGCCGACAGCTGGTCGGCCGAGTCGAGGATCTGGAAGCCCTGCGGCAGCGCGGCGAGCTTCCAGTGCGCGCGCAGGAAGCGGTTGCACAGCCCGTGGAAGGTGCCGATCCACATGCCGYGCACCGGCACCGGCAGCATCGCGCCGAGCCGCGTCAGCATCTCCTTCGCGGCCTTGTTGGTGAAGGTCACCGCCATCACGCCGCCGGGCGTGAGCTGGCCGGTCTGGATCAGCCAGGCGATGCGCGTGGTCAGCACGCGCGTCTTGCCCGAGCCGGCCCCGGCCAGGATCAGCGCCGGGCGGGCCGGCAGCGTCACCGCGGCGAGCTGCTCGGGGTTCAGGTTGTCGAGGAGGCGGCCGTCGGCACCGGGGTCGCGCTGTGGAGAGAGGTGCTCGCTGGAGCCATCGTCATGCATCCGTCGATTGTAGGGATGGACGCTGCCGGCGCGCCTTCCTACGATGCAGCGATGGATTCGGGCTTCGCCACGCCACGCGGCACGCAGCGCCTGCCGTGGGTCGACACCGCGAAGGCGGTGGGCATCGTGCTGATGTTCTACGGGCACGTGGTGCAGAGCCGTGCCGGCGACAACGCGTCCGCCGTCGATCAGTTGCGGCTGATCTACGCCTTCCACATGCCGCTGTTCTTCGTGCTGGCCGGGCTGTTCTTCCACCCGGTGGCCGCGCTGCTGCCGCGCCTGCGCACGCTGGCCCGGCTGCGCCTGGTGCCGGTGCTGTTCTTCGGGCTGCTGCTGCTGCCGCTGTGGTCGCTCAGCGCGGTGAAGCACCACTTCGCGTGGTGGTACTACGCGCAGCCGCTGGGCGCCGCCTACCTGCGCGGCATGCCGGAGCTGAACTGGGTGACCTGGTTCCTCGTCTGCATGTTCGTCTGCGAGGCGATGGCGCTGGTGGTGCTGCCGCGGCTACGGCATGTGGCGGCGCGGCTGGCGTTCGCCGCCGCCTGCATCGCCGGCGGCGTGTTCCTGTGCAACCACGGCGACGCGCTGGGCGGCTGGGTCGCACAGGTCAGCCGCATCTGGTTCGTGCGCGAGGCGATCGTCGCGCTCGGCTTCTACACGATCGGGCAGGTGCTGCGGCCCTTCCTGCAGCAGCTCGCCACGCACCGCGGCATGGTCTTGCTGGTGACGCTCGCCTGCACCAGTGCGCTGCTCGCGACCTACCGGCTGAACCACCCGCACGATGCGCAGGCGGTGATGATGGCGGCGGCGCAGCATGGCGACGCGCTCGGCTTCGCGTTCAGCGCGCTGGCCGGCACGCTGGCGGTGACCGGCCTCGCGATGCTGCTGCCGGCCACGCGGGTGGCGGCCTGGATCGGCCGCAACAGCCTGCCGCTGATGGGCCTGAACGGCGTGTTCTTCCACTTCTTCAACCCGAAGCTGGCCGAGGCCATCGCGCTGGCTGACACGCTGCCGGCCGTCACGGCGTATGCAGCGGCGATCAGCGCGGTGTCGCTGCTCGCGTGCGTGCCCCTGGTCGCGCTGCTGAACCGGTTCGCGCCGCAGTTCATCGGCAAGGCACGCCATCCGACAGCCGGGCAGCCAGAAACAGGGCCGGCCGAGGGGGCAAGCCCCGCCGCGTAGAATTCGTCACCGGGCCCAAATTTTGGCGCCCGGTTTTTCGTTTCGGCGCCCTCGCATTGCTTCGAGGCCTTCTGCCGGGCGGCCGGGTTCCAAGTCAAGCGCTCTTCCCCACCCTTTGGAGCCTGACCATGGAAATCTTCGACTACGACAACGTCCTGCTGCTGCCGCGCAAGTGCCGCGTGGAGAGCCGCGCCGAATGCGACGCCTCGACCGAGCTCGGCGGCCGCAGCTTCAAGCTGCCGGTGGTGCCGGCCAACATGAAGACGGTGGTCGACGAGCCGATCACGCAGTGGCTGGCCGCCAACGGCTACTTCTACGTGATGCACCGCTTCGACCTGGACAACGTCGCGTACGCGAAGCGCATGCGCGAGCGCGGCCTGTTCGTCTCGATCAGCTCGGGCGTGAAGGCCGACGACTACGCCGTGATCGACCGCCTCGCGGCCGAGGGCGTCGGCGCCGACTACATCACGATCGACATCGCGCACGGCCACGCCGAGAGCGTGCGCAAGATGATCGATCACATCCGCCAGCGCCTGCCGAAGACCTTCATCATCGCCGGCAACGTCGGCACGCCCGAGGCGGTGATCGACCTGGAGAACTGGGGCGCCGACGCGACCAAGGTCGGCATCGGCCCGGGCAAGGTCTGCATCACGCGGCTGAAGACCGGCTTCGGCACCGGCGGCTGGCAGCTGAGCGCGCTGAAGTGGTGTGCCCGTGTCGCGACCAAGCCGATCATTGCCGACGGCGGCATCCGCGACCACGGCGACATCGCGAAGAGCGTGCGCTTCGGCGCCGCGATGGTGATGATCGGCTCGCTGTTCGCCGGCCATGAGGAATCGCCCGGCAAGACGGTCGAGGCCGACGGCAAGGTCTTCAAGGAGTACTACGGCTCGGCCAGCGACTTCAACAAGGGCGAGTACAAGCACGTCGAGGGCAAGCGCATCCTCGAGCCGGTGAAGGGCAAGCTGGCCGACACGCTGCGCGAGATGCGCGAGGACGTGCAGAGCTCGATCAGCTACGCCGGCGGCACGCGGCTGGCCGACATCCGCAAGGTGAACTACGTGATCCTGGGTGGGGACAACGCGGGAGAACACCTTTTGATGTAGCGGCATCGCCGGCGTGTGTCAGGGCCGACACGCGGCGACACCCGCCCCCACGAAGACGCAACCTGCGCGCAACACGGTTTCGCTTGAATCGACCGGTGCGGCAGCGCCGCGCCCGCACCTGCGGGCGGACGCCGCCGTCCCCTCGATCCAAAGGAAAACCTGTGAAGCTGAGATTGTTCGCGCCCCTGCTCGCGGCCGTGGCGGCCGCGCCCCTCCTGTTGACCGGCTGCGGCGGCAGCAGCGACGACGGCCCGGGCTACGTCCGCCTCGTCAATGCCACCTCCACCTACGCGTCGCTGGACCTGTACGACAACGACACGAAGGCCAACGCGGCGGTGGCGACCAACACCGTCGGCGACTACACGACGATCGGCTCGGGCTCCTACACCTTCTACCTGAAGCCCGCCGGCTCGAGCACCGCGGTGGCATCCGCCGTGCAATCGGTCAGCGACGGCGTGCACAACACGCTGGTCGCCTACAACACGTCGGGCAGCCTGCGCACCCGCTACCTGAGCGACAACGAGGCGGCACCGACCTCGGGCACCGCGAAGTTCCGCGTCTTCAACACCTCGTACGAGGCCGGCAATGTCGACGTGTACGTCACCGCGCCGACCGACACGCTGACCAACGCCACCCCGAACGCGCCGACCATCGGCGGGGAACGCTTCTCGACCTACGGCGAGATCACCGCCGGCACCTACCGGATCCGCGTCACCGCCGCCGGCGACGAGACCGACGTGCGGCTCGACATCCCGTCGGTCACGCTGACCGACCAGCAGATCCTGACGCTCGTGCTGACCTCCACGCCGGGCGGCGTGCTGGTCAACGGCCTGCTGATCAACCAGCAGGGCACCCTGCAGGCGCAGGTGAACGGCTTTGCGCGCGTGCGGCTGGTGGCCGGCGCGTCGGCCTCGGGCACGGTGGCGGCCACCGTCAACGGCATCAATCTGTCCAGCGGCACCGTCTCCACCGGCAAGCCGCCGGCGATCGGCAGCTACCTGCAGGTGCCGGCCGGCGCACTCGCGACCAGCGTGTCGATCAACGGCACCGACGTGAGCCCGAGCGGCCTGACCGCCGCGCCCGGCGCCGACCTGACGCTGCTGGTGCTGGGCAGCGCCGCGGCCCCGCAGGTCGCGCTGATCAGCGACGACAACAGCCCGGCGCTGACCAGCGGCTATGTGAAGCTGCGGCTGATCAACGGCGTGAACGGCCTGAACTCGGCGCTGACGCTGCAGGCCAACAACGGCGTGCTGGCCAAGAGCTCGAACATCGCGTTCGGCACCGCGGGGGATCCGACCCAGGTGATCAACAGCACCACCGCGAGCCCGACGCCGCTGGAGGTCGACTCGGCCACCTCGTCGAGCGCGCTGTACACCGGCAACGTGGCGCTGCTGACACCGGGGGTCTACACGCTGTTCATGCTGGGGGATGCGGCAGCGCCCTCGGCGGTGCTGCGGCTGGACCGCTGAAGCGGACTGCTGGAGATCAGGCCGCCCCGTCGTGCGGCGGCGGGGCGGCGGTCTTGAGCGTCAAGGCGATGCCGAACGCCCCGTCCGCCGCACGCGCCAGGCTCAGCGTGCCGCCGAGCTGGCGCGCGATCTGCGAGACGATCGCCAGGCCCAGGCCGCAGTGCCCGAGCGAGCTGCGCTGGCGGTCCAGCCGCACGAAGGGCTGCAGCGCCTGGCCGAATTCGGCGTCGCTCAGGCCCGGGCCGTGGTCGTACACCGCGATCGTCACGCCGCCCTCGCAGCGGCACAGGTCGACGATCACCGGCCGCTGGCCGTACGCGAGCGCGTTGTCGATCAGGTTGCTGAGCAGCCGCTGCACCGCGATGTCGGGCAGCTGTTCGTCGACGCCGTCGCCGCGCAGCGTGACGCCGGGATCGGCGTACATCGCGACCACCGCGCGCCCGGTGTCCCACAGCGGCTGCAGGCGGCCGAGCTGGATGTCGGCGCCGCCCTGCACATAGGCGAGGAACTGGTCGACGATGCGCTGCACCGAACCGAGGTCCAGCAGCAACGCATCGCCCACCGGCTCGTCGCACTGCGTCTCGATGCGCAGGCGCAGCCGCGCGAGCGGCGTGCGCAGGTCGTGCGACACGCCGGCCAGCAGCTGGCCGCGCGTGCGGTCGGCCTCGTCGAGGCTGCGCGCCAGCGAATTGAAGGCGCGCGCGATCTGCTGCAGCTCGTCGCTCGCGCCGGCCGGCAGCTCGATCGCGCGCAGCGCGCCGCGCCGCGTCGCGATCTCGTGCGCCAGCCGCTTCAGCGGCAGCGCGATCACCCGGAAGCCGATCCACAGGCTCAGCGCCGCGGTGCCGAACAGCAGGGCCAGCACCGCCAGCAAGGTGATCGTCGGCGCATTGCGCGGCGACGCATGGCGGTGCACGAAGTTCCAGCGCTCGCCCTCGATGTCGGCCTCGATGCGCAGCACCAGCCCGTTGCGGTCGCTGATGTCGAGCACCGCGTCATGGCCGAGCGAGCGGGTGACGATGTCCTGCAGCCCGCTCGGCAGCTCGATCGACGGCTGGCGCAGCGGACCGACGATGTCCGGCCCGCCATCGGGCGCGCCGCTGCGGCCGACCCAGAACGGGCCGTACGACAACTCCACCGCGACGCGATCGCGCTCGTCGGGCGGCGTCGTCAGCAGGTTCTGCTGCGCCTGGTGCGCCTCGCCGACCACCGCGACCAGCATGCCCTCGCTGAACGGCTCGAACAGCAGCGTGCGCAACAGCAGCAGCTGCGCGATCAGCGACGCGACGCTGATCAGCCCCACCAGCCAGGTGACGCGGCCGGCCAGCGAGCGGGGCAGCCAGTGCATCAGCGCGAGGTTTCAGGCACGAACATGTAGCCGTGGCCGCGCACCGTCTGGATGAAGCGCGGGGTGCCGGGATCGGATTCGACGAGCTTGCGCAGGCGCATCACGGTGACGTCGATCGCGCGCAGCAGCAGCGATTCGCTGCGCGAGTGGGACACCGCCAGCAGCCGCTCGCGCGACACCGCGACCCCCGGGTTCGCCACCAGCTCGGCCAGCACCGAGAACTCGACGGTGCTCAGCACGCGCGTGGCACCGTTGCGGAACAGGCAGCGGGCGCTCACGTCGAAGACGCTGCCGCCGAACTTGACCGGCGCCTGGTTCATCTGCGACAGGCCCGGCGGCACGATCGCGCGGCGCAGCACCGCGTGCACACGCGCGAGCAGCTCGCGCGCCGAGAACGGCTTGCCGAGGAAATCGTCGGCGCCCATCTCGAGGCCGAGCACGCGGTCGATCTCCTCGCTGCGCGCGGTCAGGATGATGATCGGCACGCGGTCCCCTTCGGAGCGCAGCTTCTGGCAGGCCTGCAGCCCGCTCATGCCGGGCAGGCTCACGTCGAGCACCACCAGGTCGGGGCGCAGCCGGTGGATGCGGCGCAGCAGATCCTCGGCGGTGGCCATGCCGGTGACGACCAGGCCCTGCTTCTCCAGGTAGTCGCACAGCATCGTGCGCAGCGGGTTGTCGTCCTCGACGACGTAGAGGTGGTACGGCTTGGTCATGGGCAGGAAGCTTAGTGAGCCCGCGTTGCGCGCTTGCTTCTGGCAGATGTCTCTGCATGTCCGATCATGTCAGACCGAACCGAGCGACATGTCAATCCGCCCACATGCCCCGGCGATCGCCGGGCTCGGCACCGGCGGCGAGCCGCTTCGACCAGCGTGCGGCGCGTTCCTTCGCAGCGGAACCGGCGACCGCGCAGCTGCCGTCCTGCAGGTAGGCCACGGCCGCGGCTGTCAGCGATTCCGCCGGGTCGCCGAGCGCGCCGCTGAAGGTGTCGGTCCCGGCGCAGGTGGCGGCGATGCCGTTCCAGAACCCGCCCTCCCCGAGCGCGTTGGTGGCCTCGAAGTTGACGGCGCTGTAGGTGTTGTCGCAGGACGCGCGCGGCTGGAAGCCGACCGGCTTGCCGCAGCTCGTGCCGCCGATCGTCACCACCTCGGCATAGGGCTTCAGCCCGTTCACGACCAGCTCGCTGGCCGAGCAGGTGCGCGCGCCGGTCAGCACCACCACCCGCGGGAAGGCCGCCGCGCCCGGCACCGAGCCGAGCAGGTAGGCGCCGTTCGAGTTCGGGTGCCGCGCATTGAACGTGAGCCGCGCGAACACCTGGTCGCGCCGGGCGGAGCCGGTCACCAGCGTGGCGAGCAGCGCGGCCGTCGAGACGCGGCCGCCGCCGTTGTAGCGCAGGTCCAGGATCAGCTCGGTCGCGCCGGCCGCGCGGAACTGCGCCAGCGCATCGATCAGCGGATCCTCGGCCTGCGTGAGGAAATCCTTCAGCACCAGGTAGCCGGCCTTCGTGCCGTTCGCGAGCGTCAGCAGCCGCGTCACCGGCACCGGCGTCAGCGCATAGGTGCCGGCGGTCACCGTGACGGTCTTCAGCCCGCCCGGCGCATCGATCACGAGGGTCAGCACGTCGCCGGCCTGCGCCGGCGTCAGCGCCGAGAAATCATCGGCCGCCACCAGCTCGGCGGCACTGCGGCCGTTGACCGAGCTGATCACGTCGCCACGCACCAGCCCGGCGGTGGCGGCGGGCGACAGCGGCTCGATGTAACGCACCTTCAGCGGCAACTGCAGCTCCAGCCCGTTGACCGAGACGCCGTAGCCGAGCGTGCGGCCGTCGCCATAGAACTGGTTGTACGACGCGCTGCTCTCGATGTAGCTCCAGCGATCGGCCGGCACCGGCGCGGCGCCGGTGAACAACAAGGCGTCGAAGTAGTCCGGCACGCTCGCGTACGGGCCGGGATCGGGGCTCGGCGAGCTGCCGCTCCAGTAGTACCAGTCGGCCATGTAGCCGCGGAGCCAGGATTTCTGGGTCGCGAGATCGCAGCTGGGGGCGCCGCCGTTCAGCGGCAGGCCGTCGTCGTTGCCGCCGCAGCCGGCGAGCACGGTCAGCAGGGCCAGGCTGGTGGAGGCGAACAGCTTCGTGGGCAGGGGTCGCATGGTGGCTCTCCCGGTGGCCGCGTCAGTGCGGGGATCCCCGCCACCATAGCAGCAGGTGCCCCCCGCCTACAATTCCGCCTTCCCCCTGCCCGCAGCCTGCGCCACCCCGGTGGCCGCCGCCGATCCGACCCCACACCGCCATGACCGAGCTCGCCAAATCGTTCGAACCCGCCCCGATCGAGGCCCGCTGGGCGCCGCTGTGGGAGCAGCAGGGCCTGTACGAGCCCACGCTGGACGCGAACAAGCCCTCGTTCAGCATCCAGCTGCCGCCGCCCAACGTCACCGGCACGCTGCACATGGGGCACGCGTTCAACCAGACCATCATGGACTCGTTGACCCGCTGGCACCGCATGAAGGGCGACAACACGCTGTGGGTGCCGGGCACCGACCACGCCGGCATCGCGACGCAGATCGTCGTCGAGCGCCAGCTCGAGGCGGCCGGCCAGAGCCGCCACGACCTCGGCCGCAAGAATTTCGTCGCCCGCGTGTGGGAATGGAAGGAGCAGTCGGGCTCGACCATCACGCAGCAGATGCGCCGCATGGGCGCCTCGGTGGCCTGGCAGCACGAGTACTTCACGATGGACGAGAAGCTCTCGCCGATCGTCACCGACACCTTCGTGCAGCTCTACGAGCAGGGGCTGATCTACCGCGGCAAGCGGCTGGTGAGCTGGGACCCGGTGCTGAAGTCGGCGGTGTCCGACCTCGAGGTCGAGAGCGAGGAGGAAGACGGCTCGCTGTGGCACATCCGCTACCCGCTGGCCGATGGTTCCGGCTCGCTGGTGGTGGCCACGACGCGCCCCGAGACCATGCTCGGCGACACCGCCGTGATGGTGCACCCCGACGACGAGCGCTACCAGGCGCTGATCGGCCAGCAGGTCACGCTGCCGCTGTGCGACCGCACGATCCCGGTGATCGCCGACGAGTACGTCGACCGCGAGTTCGGCACCGGCGTCGTGAAGGTGACCCCCGCCCATGACGTGAACGACTACGCCGTCGGACTGCGCCACCAGCTGCCGATGATCGGCGTGCTCGACCTCGACGCGAAGGTCAACGACAACGCACCCGCCCCCTACCGCGGCCTGGACCGCTTCGTCGCCCGCAAGAAGGTCGTCGCCGACCTGCAGGCGCTGGACCTGCTGGTCGAGGTGAAGAAGCACAAGCTGATGGTGCCGCGCTGCGCCCGCACCGGCGCGATCGTCGAACCGATGCTGACCGACCAGTGGTTCGTCGCGGTCAGCAAGCCGGGCCCCGACGGCAAGTCGATCGCGCAGAAGGCGGTCGACGCGGTGGCCTCGGGTGAGGTCAAGTTCGTCCCCGAGAACTGGGTCAACACCTACGACCAGTGGATGAAGAACATCCAGGACTGGTGCATCTCGCGCCAGCTGTGGTGGGGCCACCAGATCCCGGCCTGGTACGGCAGCGGCGGCGAGATCTTCGTCGCACGCACCGAAGCCGACGCGCGGGTCAAGGCCCAGGCCGCCGGCTACAGCGGCGAGTTGCGCCGCGACGAGGACGTGCTCGACACCTGGTACTCGTCGGCGCTGGTGCCGTTCTCGACGCTCGGCTGGCCCGAGAAGACGAAGGAGATGGACCTGTTCCTGCCGTCCAGCGTGCTGGTCACCGGCTACGAGATCATCTTCTTCTGGGTGGCGCGCATGATCATGATGACCACCCACTTCACCGGCCGCGTGCCGTTCCGCACCGTCTACATCCACGGCATGGTGCGCGACAGCGAAGGCAAGAAGATGAGCAAGTCCGAAGGGAACGTGCTCGACCCGGTCGACCTGATCGAGGGCCGCGACCTCGCGACGCTGGTGCAGAAATCGACCGTCGGCCTGCGCAAGCCCGAGACCGCGCCGAAGGTGGCCGCGCGCGTGAAGAAGGAGTTCCCCGACGGCATGCCGGCCTACGGCGCCGACGCGCTGCGCTTCACGATGGCCTCGTACGCGAGCCTCGGGCGCAACATCAACTTCGACACCAAGCGCTGCGAGGGCTACCGCAACTTCTGCAACAAGCTCTGGAACGCGACCAAGTTCGTGCTGATGAACTGCGAGGGCCAGGACTGCGGCCTCGCCGAGCACACCAAGGCGCAGTGCGAGCCGGGCGGCGAGTTCGCCGGCTACCTGTCGTTCTCGAAGGTCGACCGCTGGATCAGCGGCGAGCTGCAGCGCGTCGAGGCGGCGGTCGAGCAGGGCTTCAGCGACTACCGGCTCGACAACGTCGCCAACGCCATCTACCAGTTCGTCTGGACGGAATACTGCGACTGGTACCTGGAGCTCGCGAAGGCGCAGCTGCAGAACGGCGACGAGGCGGCGAAGCGCGCGACGCGGCGCACGCTGCTGCGCACGCTCGAGACGGTGCTGCGCCTGATGCATCCGATCATGCCGTTCGTGACCGCCGAGCTGTGGGACGTGGTCGCGCCGCTGGCCGGCCGCAAGGCGGCGGGCTCCGGGCAGAGCATCGTCACCGCGCCGTACCCGAAGGCGCAGCTGGAGCGCGTCGACCCGCAGGCCGATGCCTGGGTCGAGCGCTTCAAGGGCCTGGCCGGCGCGACGCGCAACCTGCGCAACGAGATGCAGGTGACCAAGCCGGTGCCGCTGTACGCGATCGGCGACAACGACTTCGTGCGCGAGGCCGCGCCGCTGCTGCAGTCGCTGATCCGGCTGTCGGGCGTGCAGGTGTTCGACGACGAGGCCGCGTTCGCGGCGGCGACGGCGCAGCTGCCGGTCTCGGTGCAGGGCGAGACGCGGATCGCGCTGCATGTCGAGATCGACGTCGCCGCCGAGCGCGAGCGGGTGGCCAAGGAGATCAAGCGCATAGAGGCCGAGATCGGCAAGTGCGACGCGAAGCTGTCGAGCGAGAGCTTCGTCGCGCGCGCGCCTCAGGCGGTGGTCGATGAAATGAAGCAGCGCCTGGTCGACTTCACGGCAACGCTGGATCGACTGCGGCATCAAGCGGAACGCCTGGGTCCGTCGTCCTGAACTCGCGCGGTGCGCCGGCCGAGATCGCGAGCAGCTCGTCGATCCGCCGGGCCACCGCCCACGAGCTGCGCAGCCGCGATTCGCGCGTGGTGCTGGCCACCCGCGGCGTGATCTGCAGCGTGTCCATGCCGCTCAGCGGCCGGCCCGGCTCCAGCGCGCCGGGCTCCAGGCTGTCGAGCCAGACGGCCGAGACGCGCCCGCTGGACAGCACGTCGGCCAGCGACTTCTCGTCGAACAGGCCCGAGTGCGCGATGCTGACGATCACCTGGTTCGGCTTGCAGAACGGCAGGAAGCGCTCGCCCAGCAGCCCGTGGTAGCGGCTGAAGTAGTTCAGCTGCACGCACACCGCATCGGACTGCTCCAGCAGCTCGCGCAGGCCCACCGGGCCGACCTGCCAGCGGTTCCACACGCTGTCGCTCGCATGCAGCGACGGGTCGTAGCCGATGAGCTTCGAGCCGAAGCCGCTCAGCATCCGGGCCATCGCCTTCGCGGCCGGCGGCATGCCGATCAGCCCGACGGTGCAGGCGCCCAGCTCGCGGCCGACCAGCATGCCGTCGGAGCCGACCACCGGCACGCGGCGCAGCAGCGACAGCAGCGCGCCGATCATGAACTCGGCCTCGGCCTGCGCGGTGGCGGTCTGGCTGCGCACCACCTCGATGCCGGCGCGCGCGCAGGCGTCGAGGTCGATGTTCTCGGCGCCGGCGCTGACCCGGCCGACCGCGCGCAGCACCGGCGCGTAGTGCAGCGCCTGCGCATCGAGCGCGACGGTGGGCGGCAGGATCAGCGCCCGCACGTTGTAGAGCGCCTGGCGGAATGCGCGGGTGTCGCGCGCCAGCTCCGGCGCCTGCCGCAGCGAATAGCGCGCATCGAGCCACTGCATGACTTCTGCTTCCAGCGGTTCGATGATCAGCAAGTCCATGCGGCTTCGAGAGGCTCTGCCCCGGTGTCACATGCCCTCCAAAGAGCCCGTGACACAATGGTTTTTGTCGACTAAATCACAGTTTAAAGGGACCAGACACACATGTTTGTCAACAAGGCGATCTTTCCGGTAGCGGGCCTCGGCACGCGATTCCTGCCCGCGACCAAGGCCCAACCGAAGGAAATGCTGCCGGTTGTCGACAAGCCCCTCATCCAGTACGCCGTCGAGGAGGCCTACGCCGCCGGGGTCCGCGAGATGATTTTCGTGACCGGCCGGCACAAGCGCCCCATCGAAGATCACTTTGACATGACCTTCGAATTGGAGGTAGCCCTCGAACAGGCGGGTAAGCAAGAGTTACTGGACGTGGTGCACAGCGTGAAGCCGGACGACATGGAGTGCGTCTACGTGCGCCAGCCGCAGGCGCTGGGCCTGGGCCATGCGGTGCTGTGCGGGCAGCGGCTGATCGGCAACGAGCCGTTCGCGGTGCTGCTGGCCGACGACCTGATGGTGGGCCAGAAGCCGGTGCTGCAGCAGATGGTCGAGCAGTTCGCCGAATGGCGCGTCTCGATGCTGGCGGTGCAGGAGGTGCCGCCGGAGCAGACGAAGCGCTACGGCATCGTCGACGGCCGCGCAGTGAACGACCGGCTGATCGACATCACCCGCATCGTCGAGAAGCCGGCGCCGGAAGAAGCGCCGTCGCGGCTGGGCGTGGCCGGGCGCTACATCCTGACGCCGGGCGTCTTCACCGAGATCGCGAACCAGCCGCGCGGCGTGGGTGGCGAGATCCAGCTGACCGACGGCATCGCCGGGCTGCTGCGCCGCGAGAAGGTGTTCGCCTACCGCTACGAAGGCCGCCGCTACGACTGCGGCAGCAAGGAAGGCTTCCTGGAGGCCAACGTGGAGTTGGCGCTGGCTCACCCGGTGCTGGGGGCGGATTTCCGGAAGTACCTGAAGAACCTGGAGTTCTAACGTCGACGCAAGAGGTGGATGAACTCGTCGTTCACCGCCTTCTGCTCGACCAGCTCGTTCCCGGTCTGCCGCGCGAACGCCTGGAAATCGCGCATCGACCCCGGGTCGGTCGCGATCACCTTCAGCAGCTCGCCGCTGTTCATGTCGGCCAGCGCCTTCTTGGCCTTCAGGATCGGCAGCGGGCAGTTCATGCCGCGGGCATCGACTTCTTTCTGCGCTTCCATCGCGAGTCCTTTCAAGTGGGTTCCACCGGCCGCGGCATCAGCTCGCGCCATTGCGGCGTGATGCCGCGCGCGGTCAGCCAGTCGGCCAGCGCATAGCCGGTGCCGGCCGGCCAGCATTGCACGGCCTCGGGGGTGAAGAGCTTGTACTCGACGAGCTCCGGCGACAACTTGATCTCGCCGCGCGCCACCGCGTGGTACGCGATGATCACCTGGTTCATCCGCTGGAAGTCGTAGGCCCCGATGATCGACAGGCGATCGACCGTCAGCGAGGTTTCCTCCATCACTTCGCGGGTGATGCCCTCCTGCGGCGTCTCGCCCGCCTCCATGAAGCCGGTGATCAGCCCGAAGTACCTGCCGGGCCAGGCGGCATTGCGCGCCAGCAGCAGCTGCCCGTCGCGATCGGCCAGCTCGATCACCGCGGCCAGCACCGGCGTCGGGTTGTTCCAGTGCGTCCAGGCGCAGGCCGGGCAGCGCAGCCGCGTCTTCGGGCCGCCGTCTTCTTCGAGCGTCACCGGCTGCAGGCCGGTCGCGCAGTTCGGGCAGAAGCGGGTGTCGTAATTCATGGTGGGCTCAGGCGGGGAAGACGCCGGTGGACAGGTAGCGGTCGCCGCGGTCGCAGACGACGAACACCAGCGTCGCGTTCTCGACCCGCCTGGCGATCTCCAGCGCCACCCAGCAGGCGCCGGCCGCCGAGATGCCGCCGAACAGGCCTTCCTCGCGCGCCAGGCGGCGCGCCATCTCCTCGGCCGCGTCCTGGCTGACGCTGACCGTCTCGTCGATGCAGCTCGGGTCGTAGATCTTCGGCATGTAGGCCTCGGGCCACTTGCGGATGCCGGGGATGCGCGAGCCTTCGGCAGGCTGCGCACCGATGATGCGGACGGCCGGGTTCTGCTCCTTCAGGAAGCGCGAGGTGCCGGTGATGGTGCCGGTGGTGCCCATCGCGCTGATGAAGTGCGTGACACGCCCGCCGGTGTCGGCCCAGATCTCGGGGCCGGTGGTCTCGTAGTGCACGCGCGGGTTGTCGGCGTTCGCGAACTGGTCGAGCACGCGGCCCTTGCCGTCGCGCTGCATCTGCTCGGCCAGGTCGCGGGCGTATTCCATGCCGCCGCTGCGCGGCGTGAGGATCAGCTCGGCACCGAAGGCCTTCATGGTCTGCGCGCGCTCGACGCTCAGGTCCTCCGGCATGATCAGCAGCATGCGGTAGCCGCGGATCGCGGCCGCCATCGCGAGCGCGATGCCGGTGTTGCCCGAGGTGGCCTCGATCAGCGTGTCGCCGGGGCGGATGTCGCCGCGCTCCTCGGCGCGCCGGATCATGCTGATGGCCGGCCGGTCCTTCACCGAGCCGGCCGGGTTGTTGCCTTCGAGCTTGGCCAGGATCACGTTGCCGCGCCGCTCGTTGTCGGCGCCCGGCAGGCGCTGCAGCCGCACCAGCGGCGTCTGTCCGATCACGTCTTCAAGGGTCTTGTACGGCGTCATGGGGTCTCCTCGCGAGATTGTCGCAGGGGGCGCTGGGTTGTTGCTCTGGCAGGGTTTCGCCCTGCCGGGGCGAAATCCCGGCAACAGCCCCTACTCGGCCACCACCGCCTCGATCAGGCTGCACAGCCAGCGCAGCGCCGGGTCCTTGTCGCGGCTCGCGTGGTGGACGATCGCCACCGGGCTGGGCGGCAGCTTCAGCGGCACCGCCGCCCGCACCAGCCCGAAGTCGCGCTGCCAGCCGGGCGCCAGCACCTGCGGCACGGTGGCGATCGCCGGCACCTGCTGCAGCACCCGCGGCAGCGACGAGAAGCGCGGGCTGGTGCAGACGATGCGGCGCTTCAATCCGAGCGCGTCGAGCGCGTCGTCCACCGTGCCATGGAACGCGCCGCGGTAGGTCACCATCAGGTGCGGCAGCACGGCGAACTGCTTCAAGGTCAGCGTGCCTTTCACGCCGATCACGCCCGGCCGCGCCACGCAACAGTACGGCACCGTCGCGAGCGGCCGGCTGCGCTGCCAGGCCGGCCCGGCGGGGAAGGCGCCGATCGCGAGATCGAGTTGCTCCTGCAGCAGCATGTCGGCGATCCGGAAGCGGTCGGTCGCGACGACGGCGATGCGCGCCTGCGGCGCCTCTGCCGCCAGCCGCGCGACCAGGCCGGGCAGCAGCCAGGTGTCGATCCAGTCGGGCATGCCGATCACCAAGCTGCGGTCGCTGCGCGCCGGATCGAAGGCCGGGGCATCGGAGACGACGGCCTGCAGCTCGGCCAGCGCCGGCGCCAGCGCCGACTGCAGCTCGAGCCCGCGCTGCGTCGGCTGCATGCCGCCCTTGCCGCGCACCAGCAGCTCGTCGTGGAACAGCTCGCGCAGCCGCGCCAATGCGCCGCTGACCGCCGGCTGGCCGAGGTGAAGGCACGCTGCCGCCTTCGACACGCTGCGCTCGCGCAGCAGCACCAGCAGCGTCACCAGCAGGTTCAGGTCGACGCCCCTGAAATCACGTTCTCTGATAGTTCCGATCATTTCAATCGATTTGCGTGATGAAGGCTTCGATTGAATCATGGGCCACCCTTCAACGGAGCAATGCCCATGACTTCTTCCATCCACACCCGCCCGCTGGCGTCGATCACCCGCGAGGCCGCCGCCACGCTGATAGCCCACGCCCAGGCCGCCGCACGCTCGCTCGGCATCCACGTGACGGTGGCGGTGACCGATGCGACCGGCGAGCTGAAGGCCTTCGAGCGCGACGACGGCGCCCGCTTCCTGACCGCGTCGATCGCGGTCGACAAGGCCTGGACAGCGACCTCCTACGGCGTGTCGACCCGCCAGTGGACCGCGATCCTCGAGCGCCCGATGGCGGCCCAGCTCGCGCACCGGCCGCGCTTCGTCGCTGTCGGCGGCGGCTGCCCGATCTTCGACGGCACGCAGCTGGTCGGCGGCATCGGCATTTCCGGCGGCGACGCCGAGCAGGACCACCAGGTGGCCGAGCGGGCCATTGCGGCGCTCGGCCTGGCCGCCTCGGCCTGATCGACCTTTCCCTCCCTCCTTGAACGAGAGATTGCTTCCCATGTCTTCTGCCCTGTTCTCCCTGCGTGCCGCAGCCGGCGCATTGGCCTCCACCGCCATCGCGCTCGCCGCACTCGGCGCTGCCGTCACGCCCTCGGCCACACGGGCCGCCGCCCCGATGGTCAAGACCCAGGCACCCGGCTTCTACCGCGTGATGCTCGGGGCCTTCGAAGTCACTGCACTGAGCGACGGCACCGTCGACCTGCCGGCCGACACGCTGCTGCACCCGCCGTCCGGCGCGATGGCCTCGCGGCTCGCTGCCGCGCACCTGAAGAGCCCCGTCGAGACCTCGGTCACCGGCTTCCTGGTCAACACCGGCGACAAGCTGGTGCTCGTCGACACCGGCGCCGGCGCGCTGTTCGGGCCCACGCTCGGCAAGCTGACCGCAAGCCTGCGGGCCGCCGGCTACCAGCCCGAGCAGGTCGACGAGGTGCTGCTGACCCACGCCCACCCCGACCACGTCGGCGGCCTGATGGGGCCGGGCGGCGTGGCGTTCCCGAACGCCACGGTGCGCCTCGACGAGGCCGACGCGCAGTACTGGCTGTCGGCCGCGAAGATGGAGGCCGCGCCGGCACAGGCCAAGGGCTTCTTCCAGGGCGCGATGGCCTCGCTGAATCCCTACGCCGAAGCCGGCCGGCTGAAGCCGTTCGCCGCCGGCACCGAGCTGCTGCCCGGCATCCGCGCCATCGCGGCACGCGGGCACAGTGCCGGGCACACGGTCTATGCCGTCGAGAGCCAGGGGCAGCGCCTGCTGCTGATCGGCGACCTGATCCATGTCGGTGCCGTGCAGCTCGACGACCCGCGCGTCACGATCGCGTACGACAGCGACGAGCCCGCCGCGGCCGCCACGCGCCGCCAGGTGTTCGCGCAGGCAGCCGCGCAGAACACGCTGATCGGCGCCCCCCACCTGCCGTTCCCCGGCCTCGGCCACCTGCGCCGGGCCGGCGCGGGGTACCGCTGGCTGCCGGTGGACTACACGGCACAGCTGAAATAGCGGCGCCGTCCGGCCGGGCAAGGGCGGTGCGCGAACCGGGCAGCGTGCCTTAGGATCCGCCCATTGCCCATGACCGACCCGTCGCTTCCCGACCGCTCCATCGCATTGCCGCTGCGCCGCCTGGCCCTCGCCCTGGTGGCGGGCAATGCCGTGGTGATCCTGGTGCTGGTGCTGGCCGCCGGCGTGGCCTTGCAGGCGGGCCGCGAATCCGAAGAGGCGCGGGCGCGGGAATCGGCCGAGAACCTCGCGAACAGCCTGGCCATCGAGCTCGGCGCCGAGCTGAAGCAGCTCGACAACGCGCTGGCCACCGTCGCGTTGCGCGTGCGCGCCCTCGACGCCACCCATGCCGACGGCCGTGCCGAGATCGAGCAGAGCCTCGCCGAGCAGCGCTCGCTGCTGCCGCAGGTCGATTCGATCCGCATCGCCGATGAACCCGGCATCGTCAGCTTCGGCCTGCCTGCAGGCACGGCGGCGGTCAGCATCGCCGACCGCGACTACTTCCTCGAAGCGAAGTCGCACGAGGGGATGGTGGTCTCCGAGCCGGTGCAGAGCCGCATCAGCCGCAAATGGGGCATCGCCGTGGCCCGCCAACTGCGCCGCGCCGACGGATCGTTTGCCGGCGTGGTCTACACGAGCCTGCCCAGCGAGCACTTCATCGACCGGTTCAAGCGCATCGGGCTGGGCAGCGCGGGCGCCGTGTCGCTGCGATCGGGCGGGCTGAAGCTGATCGCGCGCTACTCGGTGATCGACGGCGCGCAGGAGAAGAACCTGGGCACCGTGGTGGTCTCCGCCGAGATGATGCGCCGCCTCGCGACCGGCCCGGAGCGCGGCTCGTACCTGACCCCGACCGCGCTCGACGGCATCGAGCGCTATACCGCGTACCAGCGCATTCCCGGCTCGTCGTTCCGGGTGTTCGTCGGACTCGGCACCAGCGACTTCCTCGCGGGCTGGCGGCGCGAGGCGGGCCAGATGGCGGCACTGCTCGCGATCGCGATCGCGACCATCGCCGGCTTCTCCGCGCTGCTGTTCGTGCAGCAACGGCGCCAGGTGATCGCACGCCGCGAGATCGCGCGGTTGGCCCAGGAGCAGAGCGTGATGCTCGACAACGAGGTCGTCGGCATGGTGAAGCTGAAGGATCGCGTCGCGCTCTGGAAGAACCGCGCGCTGGACCGGATCTTCGGCTACGAGCCGCACGAGCTGGTCGGCGCGCCGGCGCGGCTGCTCTACCTCGACGACGACTCCTTCGACGACATCGGCCGCCGCGCCTACCCGATGCTGCAGGCCCGCGGCCGCTTCCGGGCGCAGCTGCGCATGCGCCACAAGCAGGGCCATGCGATCTGGATCGACCTGAGCGGCGCGGCGGTGTCGGCCGACGAATCGCTGTGGTCGATGACCGACATCACCGCGCTGAAGGACAGCGAGGCGCACGCCCGCCACCTTGCGCTGCACGACCCGTTGACCGGGCTGCCGAACCGCATGCTGTTCGCCGAAAGGCTGCTCTACATCCTGGCCGATGCGCAGCGGCGCCGGCAGCTGACGGCCGTGAGCTGGCTCGACCTGGACGGCTTCAAGGCCGTCAACGACGCCCACGGACATGACGCCGGCGACGCCGTGCTGCGCGAGGTCGCGAAGCGGCTGCTCGGCTGCATCCGCACCAACGACGTGGTGGCCCGTTTCGGCGGCGACGAGTTCGCGCTGATCCTCAGCAACATCCAGGATGCGCGCGAGGTGGAACGCGTGCTGCAGCGGGTGCTGCAGGCGATCGAGCTGCCGATCCACCTGGCCCGCGGCGAGGTGGTGACGGTGGGCGCGAGCATCGGCGTCGCGATCGGGCCCGAACACGGCGACGATGGCGACGCGCTGACGGCCCGCGCCGACCAGGCGATGTACGTCGCCAAGCGGGCCGGCAAGCACCGCGTCGTCCTCTGGAGCCCCTGAGGCAACGCCCGCGTCCCGGTCACGGCGCGGTCATGGCTCGGCGATGGCTCGGGCATGCACCTCTCGCCGCTGCAAGCAGTGTTTCAGAGTATTGGGAACGCGCTTCATCACAGGGGTCCCGCGGTAGCCTGCGGCCCATTCAAACTGCGAATGAGCTCCCCATGACAACCAGAATGACCCCGCTGCGACTGACCCTGGTCGCCATCGCCTGCGCCGCCGCCACGCCCGCCTTCGCCATCGACTGGCCGGCCGGCTTCTCGAAGTGCGCCGACGAAGGCAAGAGCTGCAAGATCGGGACGACGGCCCGCCAGGTGTCGTTCGGCGTGAAGAACAAGTGGGTCGTGAAGACGCTGTCGGGCACCGTGGCCTGCACCGGCGCGACCTTCGGCGGCGTGGATCCGAACGCGGGCAAGAAGGAGAAGTGCGCGGTCGGACCGGTGGCTGCACCGGCGCCCGCGCCTGCTCCGGCACCTTCGCCCGCGCCCGCACCGGCCCCTGCACCCGCCCCTTCGCCGGCACCCGCCCCGGCCCCGGCTCCCGCACCCGCACCGGCCCCCGCGCCGAGCGGCCTGACCGCCGGCTTCGCCGGCACCGTGACCGGCGGCGGCAAGGCCGCAGCCGTGACGGTGAGCACCGCGGCCGCGATGCAGGCAGCGATCGATGCCTACACCGGCTCGGCCGGCCTCGTGATCCGCTACACCGGCAGCTTCGACTTCGCGTCGATCACCGACTCCTGCGCGCAGCGCACGAAGCCGGCCGGCGCCATCGTCGAGGTCAAGAACAAGAGCAACGTGACGATCGAAGGGGCCGACGGCTCGGCCGCGAACTTCGGCCTGGCGATCAAGAGCGGCGCGACGAACGTCATCATCCGCAACATGACGATCGGCCTGCTGCCGGGCTCGATCGACGCGATCGGCATCGAGGGCCAGGGCGGCAAGTCCCCCGGCTACATCTGGGTCGACCACAACACGCTGTTCAGCAGCATCAAGGAGTGCGCGGGCGCCGGCGACATGGAGTTCGACGGGCTGGTCGACAACAAGGCCGGCGCGCACCACATCACCTACTCGTACAACCACATCCACGACCACCAGAAGGTCGGGCTGATCGGCTCCAGCGACAGCGATTCCAGCGACCGCTTCATCACCTACCACCACAACTTCTACGAGAACGTGAAGTCGCGGCTGCCGCTGCAACGCGGTGGCTACACCCACCTGTACAACAACCTGTACAGCGGCGTGCACACCTCGGGCGCCAACATCCGCATGGGCGGCTTCTCGCTGATCGAGGGCAACTGGTTCGAGAACGCGCAGAACCCGGTGACCTCGCGCGACAGCTCGACCATCGGCTGGTGGGAGCTGCGCAACAACAACGTGAAGAGCCCGGCCGATTTCAGCCGCTACGGCATCACCTGGGTGGCCAGCGAGTCGTCGCCGTCGCGCGACGCGACCGACTGGGTCAGCACCAGCACGTTCCCGGTCGGCATTCCGTACACCTACACTCTGCACGACCCGGCCTGCGTGAAGCAGAAGCTGCCCGCGGTGGCGGGTGCAGGCAAGGCGCTGGCCGGGCTGGGTTGCAACTGAGCTGCCACTGGCCACACAGACCGCCACATCGCGGCGTACTGAGGAGACAAACTTGGATCTGCACTTCGGAACGCCGCTGCGTGCGGCGATCGTGGCCGGCGGGCTGCTCGCCGCCGCCCTCCCCGCGATGGCCGGCACCTTCGTGTACGTCTCCAACGCCGACAGCCAGGAGCTGTCGGTGCTGGCCTTCGACCGCAGCACCGGCCGGCTGAGCCCGGTCGAGACGCTCGCCGTCGGCGGCACGGTGATGCCGCTCGCGGTGAGCCCCGACAAGCGCTTTCTCTACGCCGCGCTGCGCTCGCAGCCGTTCCGCGTGGTGAGCTTCGCGATCGACCCGGCCGGTGGCCGCCTCAAGAAGCTGGGCGAGGCGCCGCTGGCCGACAGCATGGCCAACATCGACGTCGACGCCAGCGGCAAATGGCTGTTCGCGGCCTCGTACCCGGGGCACAAGATCACCGTCAACAGCATCGACGGCAACGGCGTGGTCGGGGCCATCCAGCAACTGATCCCGACGGCGCCGAACGCGCATGCGATCCATGCCGACGCGAGCAACCGCTTCGTGCTGGCCACCAGCCTCGGCGGCGACAACCTGTCGGTCTGGCGCTTCGATGCGGCCAAGGGGCAGCTGACGCCGAACGATCCGGCGATCGTGCAGGCAGCACCCAAATCCGGCGCCCGCCATTTCGTCTGGGACAAGGCGCAGAAGCACCTGTACCTGCTCAACGAGGTGGATGCGTCGCTGTACGTCTTCGCGTGGGATGCCGGCCGCGGCACGCTGCGCGAACTGCAGCGCACGACCACGCTGCCGGAGGGTTTCACCGGCAAGCCGTGGGCCGCCGACCTTCACCTGAGCCCGGACGGCCGGCAGCTCTATGCGTCGGAGCGCACGTCGAGCACGATCGCGCGCTTCAAGGTGGATGCCGAGACGGGCAAGCTGGAGCCGGCTGGCAGCACGCCGACCGAGAAGACGCCGCGCGGCTTCGCGATCGATTCATCGGGCCGCTTCCTGATCGCGGCCGGGCAGGAGTCGCATTCGGTGTCGGTGCATGCGATCGACCCGCGCACCGGCGCGCTCGGCGAGGCCACGCGGCTGCCGGTCGGCAAGAACCCGAACTGGGTGGAGATCGTCGACCTGCCGTGACGGCCCTCGGCGCGCGCGTTCAACTCTCGTTGTGCGCCACCTTGATGCGCCGGCGCGAGCGCGCGGCGACGTCGTAGATGTTGAAGTCGTTCATCGTGCGCCCGTAGAGGTGCAGGCTGACCGCACGCGGCCGCTCGGCCGGCACGCCGGTGACGTGGATGTGGTCCGGGTTCGGCACGAAGCTCGTGACGGCCCCGTGGCTCAGCAGGATCGTGCCGCCGCGCGCGAGGTCGATGTCTTCGTCGGCGCCGCGGTCGGGCGACAGCCGCACGTAGCTGCGCTCTTCCAGCACGCCCTCGACGACGCCGACGACGCCCCAGCTGCCGTGGTCGTGCACCGGCGTCCATTGGCCCGGCAGCCAGACGATCGAGTACAGCGACAGGCTCGCATCCGGCGCGTCGTAGATCAGGTTGCGGGTGTAGCCCGACGCGTTGCTGCGGTAGTGCTGCGGCTCCAGGAAGCTGCCGGCATGATCGATCAGCTCGAGCATCAGCGGCGCCAGTGCGAGCACGCAATCGGCCGGGTCGGGCTGGCGGCCGCTGCGGGCCGATGCTTGGGCGATGAAGGCGTCGAGGGCGGTGGAGGTCATCGGCGGATTGTCGCGCCAGCCGCCGGCCCGCTCATCTCGCGATGAGGGCAGGCAGCGACGCCCACAGCAGCGCCACGCCCGACGCCGTCAGCAGGCCCAGCACGACCTTGCGGAATGTCGCCTCGGAAATGCCGATGTACAGCCGCGCGCCCAGCAGCGTGGGCACCAGCATCGCCGGCGCGACGATCGCGAACATCGGCAGCATGTCGCGCGTGACGATGCCCTTGGCCACGTAGACGGTCATCGTGACCGCCAGCGCCGCGAGGTTGAAGTTCTGGATGATGGCGCGCTGTTCGTCCTTCGCGAAGCCGCGCAGCGTGCACCACAGCGTGGGGATCGTGCCGGTGAATCCGCCGATGCCGCCCATCACGCCGCCGAGGCCGCCGGCGACGGCATCGGCCACCCTGCCGCCGGCCCGGATCTTCGGGAGGCTGCCGGCCAGCAGCATCGCCGGACACCACAGCACGAGCAGCGTGCCCAGCACCGCCTTGAACATCAGGATGTCGAGCCGCGGCAGGATCGCCACGCCGATCGGAATGCCGGCCAGGCCGCCCAGCACGAAGGGCAGCAGGCGCCGCAGGTCGAAGCCGCGGCGCACCGTCACCGCGGCAATGACCTGGCCGGTCAGCGAGCCGAACACCGCGAGCACGGCCGCCAGCATCGGGTCGAGCGCCCAGGCCCAGAACGACATCGCGGTGAGGCCGAAACCGAAACCCGACAGGCCCTGGACGAAGCCGGCACAGATCGCGCCGACGGCGACGACCAGGGTGAGGTGATCCATCATGCGCGCCAGGATAGCGTCGCGATGGCCGCCCCTCCCGGGCGGTCCGCCCGTTCGTTCAGCCGGGATGCTCGCCGACGTCCGAGCTGTGCCGCAGCGTCGCGAAATGCACGGCATCGCTCAGGTGGTGGTAGTCGAAGCCGGCAAACGAATAGACGCCGTTGCGGTACGAGATCGCCAGTTGCGACATCGTCTTTCGTTCGGCCTCGTCGGGCGCATCGATGCCCGGGTGCGTCGTCGCATCGCGTTGCCGCACCCTGTCCGCCTCGCGGACCAGCACCAGGCGGGCGTGGTTCACGGCATCCGTGAGGTGGAGGAAGCGCACGCCTTGGCAGCTGTAGTGCGTGCCGTTGTAGCGGATGGCGAATGTCGCCATCAGCGTGGCGCGCTCCAGCAGGGTTTCACCGGGCCGCATCGGGCCGGCATCCATCCGGTCGGCGAGGTGCCCGCCCTCGGACGTGAAGGCATCTTCTGCAGCGGCATAGCTGTCGCGGTATCTCTTTGCCATGGGGTCTCCTGGAGTTCCCTGCAGCCTGCGCGCCGACAGGCGGCATGTCCGTGCGATGGAACACACAGGCGCCCGCTGCCGCGTGCCATCCGGCTTCAACCGCTCGCGCCGAGCCCCGCGCGCGGCAACGCGAAGAAGAAGCGAACCATCTCCTTCGACGCATCCGGACCTCGCGGGTCGGCATGGGACCCCCGGGCATCCCCGCCGAACCAGGCGTGGCCGGCCCCGTGGACGATCCACGACTCGAGCCGGACCTCGCCCGCGCTGTCCACATAGCGCGTGAGGCGGCAGGCCCGGCCGGCGTCCGACGCGTCTTCCAGCGTGATCGCATTCAACGGGCCCTGGCCGGCACGTGCCAGGTAGGCGTCCTGCGCCTGCCTGACGATCTCTGCGCCGTTGCTCGGCTGCACGGTGTGGTCGCGATCGCCGTGGAAGACGATCGTGGGCACCGGGCGCGTTGCGCGGCCCGTCGATGCCGCGGCTCGCACACCGGGCATCCCGCTGCGCCCGCCCTTCATCGCGGCCATCGCCGACGGGATGTCGCTCGCGCTGCCATACGGCAAGCCCGAATGCGCGCCCACGCCGGCAAACAGATCCGGGTAGCACTCGCCGAGGACCACGGCCATCGCGGCGCCGGCGGACAGCCCGGCCACGAAGATCCGGCCCCGATCCACGCCGTGGCCTTGCGCCACCTGCTGGACGATGCCCGCGATCAGCGACGGCTCGCCGGCATCGCGCGCCTGGTCCTGCGGCTTGAACCAGTTCCAGCACTTCGACGGGTTCGCCTGCGCCGGCTGCTCGGGGTACACGACGAGAAAGCCCTGCTCGTCGGCCAGGCGGTTCATCCGCGTGCCGGTCGCGAAATCGTCGGGCGACTGGGTGCAGCCGTGCAGCATCACGATCACCGGACGCGCCTCGGCCGGATTCCCCGCGGGGACATAGAGCTTGTAGGCACGGCTCCCGGCGTGGTTGCTGAACTGGCAGGTCTCGAAGCTTCCCGCGACCTGCGCTTCATCCATCGACGGCTGCGCCACTCCAGCGGGCGGTGCGTACGGAACCGCATCCGGCGAGAGCGCCCGCCGGATCGTCTCGGTCACGTCACGCATCGGGCCCGTCGAGGTGTCGAGCCCCGCGGACGCGAGCGCCCGCTGGATCGTCTCGTTGATCGCGTTCGCATCGAAGGGCGGGGAAAAGGGTTTGTACAGCTTGCTCATCGTTCGATGCTGAGGGGTGGCCGCGCGCATTCACAGAGGCGCACAGGCCGATCCCGTGCAGGCGTCTTCCGACACGCGCATCGGTCGGTTGCCCTCACAGCTTGTCGCCGAGCGTGGAGAACAGCTCGATGAGCCGCGCTGCGGCAGGCGACAGGTAGCTGTTGGCGCGGTAGGTCACCACGAGCCGGCGGTGCATCGTGGCCTCCTTCAGGGGGATCTCCTTCAGGCCCGACCGTCCCGGCCGGCTGCCCAGGTGGTGGCGCGAGATGAAACTCAGCAGGCCGGTCTGCTCGATCAGCAAGGGCAGCATCAGCAGCATCGTGCTCTCGACCTGGACCTGCGGCCGCGGCAACCGCTTGCGGTCGAAGGTGTGGTCGAGCCAGTCGCGCGTCGGCGCGCCGGGAGGTTRCAGCGCCCAACGATAGCCCGACAAGTCCTTCAGCGTCGGGGTGCCGCGGAACAGTTCGTGGCTCGCGCTCGCGGCGACGACGATCGCATCCTCCACCAGCATCTTCGAGACGTAGCCGGCTTCGGTGGGGCCCTCGGTTCCCACCATCATGTCGATCTCGCCGGCATGCAGTTGCGGCTTCAAGGTGTCGACCAGGCCGACGACGGTGCGCAGCGTCACCTCGGGCGCCTCCTGCAGCAGTTGCCGGGCCACCGAGGGCAGCACGAACTGCGCCGCGGTCGGCACGATGCCGATGCGGACATGCCCGGCCAGGCCCTGGCCGATGGCACCGATCTCGCGCTGCGCATCTTCCACGTCGAAACGCATGCGCTGGGCCCACTTCAGCAGCACGCGACCCGCAGCCGTCAGCCGGATGCCCCGGCCGGCCTTCTCGAACAGCGCGGCCCCGCAGTCCTCCTCCAGGCGCCGGACGCAACTCGTCAGCGCGGGCTGGGTGCGGTGCAGCCGCGCCGCCGCACGGCCCATGTGCTGCAGCTCGGCGATGGTCTCGAAGTAGCGCATGTCGCGCAGGTCCATGTCAAAAGCGCCATTGATGGATTTCAAAAAACTATCGATTGGACTGTAGAGGTCGCCGCACCAATACTCAAGCCCATCGACAGACCCGCGACACCGATCCGGGCAGACGGATCGACACGATTCACGACGGAGACGACATGCCCCTGCCCCCGCCCTTGCACTTGCACTTGCGCCGACACCTCCTGCCCGCCCTGGCGCTGGCAGCCCTTTGCAGCGGCGCGTCCGCCGAAGCGTGGCCGGCCAAGCCGATCCGCGTCATCGTGCCGTTCCCGCCCGGCGGCGGAACGGACATCATCGCCCGCGAATCGACGCAGAAGGTCGCCGCGGCGACGGGCTGGACCTTCGTGATCGACAACAAGCCGGGGGCCGGCGGCAACCTCGGCGTGGACGCGGTGGCCAAGTCCCCGGCCGACGGCTACACGCTGGTGCTGGGCCAGACCAGCAACCTGGCGATCAACGCGACGCTGTACGCGAAGATGCCCTACGACTCGCAGAAGGACCTGTCGCCCATCGTCCTGCTGGCGAATGCACCGCTGGTCATGGTCACCGGCATGGGCACGCCGCACAAGACGCTGGCCGATGCCGTCATCGCGGCGAAGGCCAGGCCCGACGCGCTGAACTTCGCGTCGCCCGGCAACGGCACCGTCGCGCACCTGACCGGCGAGCTGTTCCAGAAGGCCGCCGGCATCCGGACACAGCATGTGCCGTACAAGGGCGCCGCGCAGGCACTGACCGACGTCATCAGCGGCAACGTCGACCTCTACATGGCGTCGGTGCCGACACTGCTCGGCCAGATCAAGCAGGGCAAGCTGCGTCCGCTGGCGGTCACCTCGGCGAAGCGGGTCGACGACCTGCCGAACGTCCCGACCATCAACGAGTCGGGCTACAAGGGATTCGACGCCGTCACCTGGTTCGGCCTGCTGGCCCCCGCCGGCACGCCGAAGGAGGTCATCGCGAAGCTGAACGCCGAGTTCAACAAGGCGCTGCGCCAGGCCGACCTGCGCAAGAAGCTCGAAGACGAGGGTGCGGATGCCGCCGGCGGCACGCCCGACCAGTTCGCCGCGCTGATCAGGACGGAAGTCCAGCGCTGGGGCGGGGTCGTCAAGGAATCGGGCGCCAGGGTCGACTGACCCCGGGTCGCCGGCACGTTCAACCACCCATCCAGGAGATCCCGATGAGCCAGGCCGCTGCATTGCCCGACGTCATGCGCGACATCGAACGCGTCGACGCCGCCACCGTCGAGCGCGCTTCGAAGTTCCCTTCTTCGATCCTCGCCGACGTGGCCGGCCGTCGCGGCGCGCTGCACGGCCGCATCGCGCCGCTGTCGCCGTCGATGCGGTTCGCCGGCCCGGCGCTCACCGTCGAAGTCCGGCCCGGCGACAACCTGATGATCCATGCCGCGATGGCGATCGCGAAGCCGGGCGACGTGATCGTGGTCGACGGCAAGGGCGACCTCGGCAGCGCGCTGATGGGCGAGATCATGTCGCAGCAGTGCGTGGCGCTCGGCATCGCGGCGGTCGTGATCGACGGCGCGGTGCGCGACAGCGAGGCCATCCGCGAACTGGGCTTCCCGATGTATGCGGCGGGCCTGAACCCGAACGGCCCGACGAAGTTCGTCCCGGGGCGGCTCAACCACCCGATCTCCGTCGGCGGCGTGACCGTCCACCCTGGTGACCTCGTGGTAGGCGACGCCGATGGCGTGACGGTGATCGAGCGGGCCCGGGCCGCGGCGCTGCTGCCGCTGGCGGCCGAGAAGGTCGCCGCGGAGGCGCGGCGCATTGCCGACATCAGGAGTCGCAAGGCACTGCGGCCCGCCTGGCTGGAGGACGCGCTGCGTGCGGCCGGCGTGATCCAGGCCGGAGAGACGCTGTGAGCCGCAAGCCGGTGTTCGTCGTGACCGGTGCCGACCTGGCGCCGCAGGCGATGGCCTTGCTCGACGACTTCGAGGTCGTGTTCGCCGGCAGGACGCCGACGGAGCACGACGTGATCGCGCTGTGCCAGCGGCACGATCCGGTGGCGATCATCGTGCGCTACAGCCAGGTCGGCGCCGCCGCGATGGACGCTGCGCCGAGCCTGAAGGTGATCTCGAAGCATGGCAGCGGCACCGACACGATCGACAAGGCCGCTGCCCGGGCCCGCGGCATCCAGGTCGTCGCCGCGGCCGGGGCCAATGCCGCTGCCGTTGCCGAGCAGGCGCTCGCGCTGCTGCTCGCCGCCGCCAAGTCGGTGGTGATGCTGAACGAGCGCATGCATGGCGGCCACTGGGACAAGGCGACGCACAAGAGCATCGAGCTCGAAGGCCGCACCGTCGGCGTGATCGGCCTGGGCGCGATCGGCCGGCGCTTCGCGCGCGTGGCCGATGCGATGGGCATGCGCGTCCTCGGCTTCGACCCGTACGCGAATGACCTGCCGGCGCATGTCGCGCGCACCGATCTGGCGACGATCTGGCGCGAGGCCGATGCGATCTCGCTGCACTGCCCGCTGACGGCCGACAACGCACGGCTGCTGAACGCGCAGACCCTGGCCGCCTGCAAGCGGGGCGTGCTGATCGTCAACACCGCGCGCGGTGGCCTCATCGACGAGGCGGCGCTGCTCGCCGCGGTGCGCTCCGGCCAGGTGGCCGCGGCCGGGCTCGACAGCTTCGCGACCGAACCGATGCCCTCGCCGCATCCGTTCCACGGCGAGGCGCGCATCACGCTCAGCCCGCACATCGGCGGCGTCACCGCGGATGCGTACGTCAAGATGGGTGTGGCTGCGGCGGAGAACGCGCTGAAGGTCCTGGGCAAGGCACCCTAAGCCAGGTTCACCGCCAGCGTCTCGGCCGCCGAGAGGCCCTGCTCCATCAACGCGAGGAACGCAGCGTTCGCCTTCTTCGCAGACCCGCCGCGCTCCATCAGGCGTATCGCTTCTTCGCGCGCCGTGCGCAGCGTCAGCACGATCATCCCGGCCATGAGTCGCGTGAGGCCGTCCGGCTTCGGCCCCGCCAGCTCGATCGCCAGCCCTTCGGCCGCTTCGTCCCCGAGCTCGCGCAGGCGCGCTTGAAGCGACGGGCTCGCGGCGAGAACCCGCCACCAGTTCACCGCCTGCGTGTTGACGGAACACAGCGGATGCTTCTGGCCGCTCAGTTCCTGGACGAGCGCGCGCAGCGCCTCGATGGGAGGTTTCCCGTCGGGCCTCTCGCGCAGCGCCTGACGGAAGGACAGCAGCTTCAGGTCGTCCTCGCGATCGAGCATCAGCTCTTCCTTGCGCGAGAAGTAGTTGAAGACGGTCATCTTCGACACCTTCGCGGCCACCGCGATTTCGTCGATCGTCACCGCCTCGAAGCCGCGCTCGAAGAACAGCGCTGTCGCCACGTCGGAAATCCGCTGTCGGGTCTCCCGCTTCTTGCTCTCGCGTCTGTCGCCCATGGGCACGAAGCTTAGCCGAAGCTCGCGCCGGAGACCCGTCGTCAAGCCACATTTTTTGACTCAGTCAAAAATGTATTGCACTAAACTTTTATCGAGTACACAATTTTCACTCATCGCGCCCGATGTGGCGCCAGAGAGAAAAGGACCGGCGGATGACCCGTGGCAACGACAGGAAGGTGCTCATCTCGGGTGCGAGCTTCGCGGGGCTCTCGTCCGCGCATTGGATGAGCCAGCTGGGCTACGACGTGACCATCGTCGAGATCGGTCCGGGCTTGCGCACCGGCGGCACGGCAGTCGACATCCGCGGGAACACGGTCGACATCGTCAGGCGCATGGGGATCCTCGAACGGATCCGCGCGGATCGCCTGAGCCTGCGGCGCTGGGAATTCAAGAACGCCGATGACCGGACCGAGCGCGCACTCGTGTTGCGAGCGGAAGGCGATCCTCCTCCGGAGGATGAATTCGAGATCGAGCGGGACGTGCTGCTGAACATCCTGCTCGAGGCCGTGGGAGACCGATGCGAGATCGTCTTCGGGGACAGCATCGCAGGGTTGGTCGAGACGATCGACGGCGTCGACGTCACGTTCAGGAAGGGCGGCCGGCGCTCGTTCGGCCTCGTGCTCGGCTGCGATGGCATGCATTCGGGGGTGCGCAGGCTCTGGTTCGGCGAGGAGGCGCAGTACACGCACTTTCTCCAGCAGTACTTCTCGATCGCGATCGTGGACCAGTTGCTGATCGAACGCGATACCGCGCAGATGTTCAACGTGCCGGGCAAGGCCGTGATGCTCAATGCCTACAAGAACAGGACCGACATCATCCTGGGCTTTGCCTGCGAGCGCGAGATCGCATATGACCGCCGCGACGAGGCGCAGCAGCGCAGGATCATGACGGAGCAGTTCGCCGGCCTGGGCTGGCGGACTGCGGAGGTGTTGAGGGCCATGGCCGGCTCGGACAACTTCTACTTCGACAAGCTGTGCCAGGTCCGGATGCCCTCGTGGTCGCGGGGCAGGGTCGCGCTGGTGGGAGACGCGGCCTTCTGCGCGTCTCCCGCGGCAGGAATGGGCGGGTCGCTCGCCATCGACGGCGCGGCCGCGTTGGGAGAGGCGATGCGAGCCGCGGGCGGCGACCACGCGCAGGCGTTCCGCCTCTACGACGAGCAGTTCCGCCCGTTCGTCGACGAAGTTCAAGCCGCGGCGGTGCGGACGGGACTCGAGACGCTGGTTCCTCGAACCGAAGAGGCGATCCGCGCACGAAATGCGAAGACGGAATTCGGGTTCCAGGTGCCGCCATAAATGCCTGACATTATTCCGGAGAGGCCTCCAGGGGCACACCTATACTGCCGCCGATGAACGAGTTGCTGCTTCCCGCCGGGGGCGTCGGGCCCCTGTCCTCGCAGATCTACGCGCTCGTGGTCGAGGCGATCCTTCGCGGCGAGTTCGGACCGTCCGGCAAGCTGCCCACCGAAAGCGAACTTGCTGCCACCTTCGGCGTGTCGCGGCCGACGATACGGGAGGCGCTGTCGCGCTTGCGTGCGGACGGCGTGATCGGATCGCGGCGCCGCGCCGGCACCAGCGTCATCCGCACGCCGGGCGCGCCGGTGGTGGCGATGACGCCGATTCGCAACCTCGCCGACATCGAGTGCTACTACGCCTTCCGGTCCTGCGTGGAGGCCGGTGCGGCGGCCGCTGCCGCCGAGTTCCGCAACAGCGACGACATCGATGCGCTGAATGCCGCCTACGAGGCGCTCAACGTGACGATGGAGTCCGGACACGCAGGCATCGACGAAGACGTGGAGTTCCACCTCGCGATGGCGCGTTGCTCGCACAACCCCTTCTTCGTGGCGTCGATCGAGACCAGCGTTGCGCCCATCCGGCAGTTCATCGAGCTCGCGCGCAACGCCCACGACAAGAAGAGTCCCGAGCGCGTGCGCGAGACCCAGGCAGAGCACCGTGCGGTGATCGACGCGATCGTGCGCCGGGCTGCGGGCGACGCGGCCGAAGCGGTTCGCAGCCACATCCGCAACGCGAAGCGGCGCATCTTCGAAGCGACGCAACTGCCCTGAATCGGCACCGGACCCGCCAGGCATGGACAAGGGGTTTGTCCTGATCACATTTGCTTGACATGAATCCCGCCAGGGAAACAATGTCAGGCATTAATTGACGCCTTGTGCCGGTCGACGGAACGCCACCAGGAGGTGGTCCGTGCGACCTGCGGTCTTCATGCGCGTCCCACCTGGTGATCTGCGAGCCCGGGTCTCACACGACATCTCGCACGACGGTCACTGATCGCCGGGTATTCGGTTGTCCCCTCACTTCTGTCGCCAAGGAGCACGGATGAACTCGAACACGTCGATCACACGCTTCCTGTCTGTGAATGCGCTGAGCGCCTGCCTGCTGGTGTCGCTGCTCTGCGGCTGCGGCGGAGGCGGCGAGGCCAGCGCGGACGGGAGCGAGGCCACCGAGGCGAGCACCCAGGGGAGCTCATCCCCGGGCATCGGCAACGCCTTCCAGGTCGGCACGACCAGCACCGACGCGAACCTGCCGGCCGCGCCGGTGCTGCCGGTCGACGCGCAAGTCTGCGCGACGCTGGAAGCCGGCAACAAGCTGGTGCGGCGCCCCGACGGCGCACTGCCGCCGGAAGCCGATCCGTCGCTCCCGGGCGTCRGCGTTGCGGTCAGCGCCGCGACGGCCAACCCCGACCAGGCCCGCATCCAGGCCGCGCTCGATGCCTGTGGCGCGGGGGTCGATGCCGAGGTCGGTGCCGCGATCGCGGCGGCCGACGCAGCCGCCACTGCGCAGCAGCAGGCAGCGGCCGATCCGGGCAGGAACATCGCCGGCGCGTCCGGAGAAGAGCTGGCCAAACCGCAGTACCGCGCGACCCGCTTCGCGGTGCGCCTCGTGGTCAGCAGCAGCGGCCCGGGCAACGCCTTCATCAGCGGCCCGCTCACGCTGCCTTCCGGCGTGACGCTGTGGATCGACAAGGGCGTGACGCTGTTCGCCAGCCGCGACGTCATGGCCTACTCGCCCAAGCCGGCCGGACCGTACTGCGCGAACACCGCGGTGAGCGCCACCAAGGCCGGCAGCTCCGGGAATTGCACTGCGCTGATCAACGGCGACAACCTCGTGAACTCGGCCGTGGTCGGTGACGGCGCGATCGACAGCCGCGGCTACGCCGAGATCGTGACGACCAACAAGCTGTACCCGCTGATGAAGGTCGACATGAGCTGCTCGAACACCTACGCCGCCTATGCGCAGGGCCTGCAGGCCGTCGACGGCACGCCGTGCGACGACGGCGGCACGCTGGTCGACTCGAAATCGTCGGTGCGCAACATGACGTGGTGGGACCTGGCCTACCTCGGCAACATGGTGCAGAACGGCACCACCGGCACGGCCTCGCAGTCGAACTTCCGCATGATGGTGTTCAACTACGCGAAGAACCTGACGCTGCACCGCATCACGCTGAACAACAGCGCGAACTTCCACGTCGTTCCCAGCGGCGTCGACGGCCTGACGGTCTGGGGCGTGAAGGTGCAGACGCCGTCGCTGGCGGCCTACGCGAACCCTGCCGGCAACGGCAACCCGCTCTACACCGGCGAGACCTTCACGCGGGACAACGTGAAGAACACCGACGCCTTCGACCCCGGCTCGGCCAAGAGCGCGACCTCGGCAGCGCTGACCACCGGCAGCACGACGAAGTCCGCCGCGAAGATCTCGTTCGACGGCTACCTGAAGAACGTCGTCTTCGCGTTCAACTTCGTGAGCACCGGCGACGACGACATCGTGCTCAAGGGCAGCAACAACCCGAGCCCCGCCAATTCAGGCCTCGCGGGCATCGACGGCGACCGCGACGTGCGCTCCGACCGCAAGTGGGGGATCGTCATCGCCCACAACCACATCTACTGGGGTCATGGCATCTCGATCGGCTCGGAGACGAACAGCGGCGTGAAGAACGTCCACGTGTACGACAACAGCTTCGACGGCTCGGAGGAGGGCCTGCGCATCAAGTCCGACTACGCGCGCGGCGGCGAGGTCAGCAACATCCACGTCGACAACATCTGCATGCGCAACGTGACCAATGCGCTGCTGTACACGCCGTACTACAGCACCAAGGCACTGCCTGCTGGCGGGCCGCTGGTCCCCAACTTCCACGACATCTTCCTGGCGAGCATCTCCATCGAGGGCCAGACGGCCATCACGCTGCGCGGCTTCGCGGCCGACACGGGCGGCTTCAGCCTCCCGGCCCATCCGCTGGTCATGTCGCTGACCAATGTGGTGACCGATTCGCCCGATGCGGTGCGGGTCATCGCGTCGGACGCTCAGCTCACCCTCGATCGGGTCAACCTGCCGATCCTGCCGTCAGCCGACAACCGGGTCACGGTCACCGGCAAGGCCACGCCCTACGTCCATCCGTCGAGGGTCGTGGATTGCAGTCGCGCCTACGTCGACTTCCCGTCGTCGACGAGCCCGGCAGGCACCGGCTGGTGACGCTTGCGGGCGGCCCGCCGGGCCGCCCGGGTTCACCACTGCCCCGGGTTCACCACTGCATTTCGCCCTTGGCCACCTTGGCGCCGATGTCGAGCGCGATGCCCAGCCCGGCCTGCGGGTAGGCCTTCTTCATCGCGTCGATCAGCTCCGCGGCGCTCTTGGCTTTCGCCGCTTCCACATCGAAGCGCTGCAGGTAGTCGCGGGTGTAGCGGATGCTGCTGCCGTCGAGCGCCGTGCCGGCGGCCATGTGGCCGGGCACGACGGTGGCGGGCTTCAGCGCCTCGATCTCGTCGAGCTGGGCGAACCATGCCTTGCGCTCGCTGGCCTTCTGGGTGTCGGCGGTCCACACGTGCAGGTTGCCGAAGATCGCGATGTTGCCGACGACGGCCTTGATCGACGGAATCCACACGTAGGGGCGATGGGCCAGTTCACCGGTGATACCGCGAACCTCGATCGTCTCGCCATCGACGCTCAGCGTCGTGCCCTGCAGCAGTTCCGGCACGATCGGCTTCTGCGGCGCATTGGTGCCCATCTTGGGGCCCCAGAACGCCAGCTTGCCCGCCAGCTTGGCCTGGATCTTCTCGCGCACGGCCGGGGTGGTCAGCACCTGGGCCTGCGGGAAATACGCCTTCAGCACTTCGGCGCCGAAGTAGAAATCCGGGTCGGCGTTGCTGATGAAGATGGTGCGCAGCGACTTGCCGCTGTCGAGCACGTTGGCCGCCACGCGCAGCGCATCGGCACGGGTGAAGCCGCTGTCGATGACGATGGCCTCGGTCTTGCCGCTGACCACCACGGCGTTGACGTTGAAGCTGTTGCCGTCGGCGTTGTAGACCTTCAGGCTCAGCGCAGGCTGGCTCTGCGCCACGGCAGCCGTGGGTGCGACGACGCCCAGCGCCAGGGCGGGCAGGAAAACGCGGACGAAGGTGCTGAACTGGAACATGGAGATCTCCGTGAGGGTTGAAACACTGTTTGCGACCGGACGAACTCTATTTGCATCGATACAGTAGATAAAGCTTGCTACAGTTGAATCGTTGTTGCATGGATCGATGAAATGGACCGTCTGACCGCCGTGCGTGTGTTCGTCGAGGTGGCCGATCTCGGCAGCCTCACCCAGGCTGCCGAGCGCCTGGAGATGTCGGTCGCGATGGTCAGCCGCTACCTCGCGGCGGTCGAGGACTGGCTCGGCGCCCGCCTGCTGCACCGGACCACGCGGCGCGTCAGCCTCACGGATGCCGGGTCGGCGGCACTGCCGTCGTGCCGGCAGCTGCTCGGCATCGCGGACGAGGTCCATCACCTGGCCGGCGAGCGCAGCCGTGAGCCGGCGGGGCTGCTGCGCGTCACCACCGCCGGCTCCTTCGCCGAGGCCCAGCTCACCAGCGCGCTGGTGGATTTCCAGCGCCTGCACCCGCAGGTGGAGGTGATGCTGTCGGTGGGCGACAAGGTCACCGACCTGGTCGCGGAGCGCGTCGACCTCGCGGTGCGCATCACCAACACGCTGGACGCGACGATGATCGCGCGGCCGCTGGCGCAATGCCGATCGATGCTGTGCGCCTCACCCGGGTACCTGCAGCAGCACGGCGTGCCGCAGGTGGCCGAGGAGTTGCGTCGACACCGCTGCGTGGCCCATGCCTTCGGCATCGGCAAGCACTACGGTTTCACGCGCGGTGGCGAGAAGATCGTGGTGTCGGTCGACTGGGCCTTCCATACCAACGAGACCGCGGTGCTCCGGCGCGCCGTGCTGTCGGGCGCCGGCATCGGCATGCTGCCTACCTACTACCTCGGCGACGACCTGCGCGCCGGCCGCCTGGTGCCGCTGCTGCCCGACCACGAGCCGGACGTGCTGGGCATCCACGCCCTCTACCTCTCACGCCAGCATCAACCGCTGGCGCTGCGCATGCTGGTGGACTTCCTCGCGGAGCGCTTCGCGGGAGAGGAGGCGCCGTGGGACCTCGCCCTGAAGGCATCGCCCCTTTGAGAGAATTCACTTCATCAACCGGGGAAAGGAGGTTTGTTCGATGTTTCGGATCACAACTACTGACACGACAAATGCAAATACATATCTTCAGAGGTCCTGGTCGCGTATTCGGTTTCACCGCACAAGCATCTGGTGAGAACCTGCCTCGGAAGTACGCGCCCTGGACGGCATTCAAGACCATCGAGCTCGTCAGGGACGAGCGAACACCTGGCGTCGATGCGAATCAGTGTCTCGACGATATCGAGGCATACGGGCTGCACCTGACCGATGCGCACGTTCGCATCACAGAGGAAGCACTTCGGTAAACGTCGTGTGGACTGCGCACTGGCAGCCGTGGTCACTCCGGCAATCCGGCCAGTCGCAGTCCTTCCGCGAATCGCGCCAGGTCCTGCGAGCGATGAATCGGCAGCCAGTCCTTGAGATTGGAGACGCGCAGGGACGGGTCGAGCGTGCGCACCTGCTGCATCGCCTGCCTCGCCATGTCCATTCGCCCGGCAAGCGCATGACTCGCCGCCACCAGGCTGACCGCGGCCAGGAAACTCGGTAGATTTCCGACGGCCTTTTCCGCCCAGGCCGAAGCGGCATCGAAGCGCCCCGCGAAGAAGTGCGACAGCGCCATGCCGGCCTGCATCCTGAACATTTCCGGATCCAGCGGACTCAGGCGAACGGCACGCGCCAGGTGCTCGATCGCGGCGTCCGTCTCGCCGTGCAGGGCGCGCAGGTATCCGCCCAGGAACCATGCGGGGGCGAGGTTCGGATTGAGCAGCACGGCCCGGTCGAGCAACGCGATGCCGCCATCGAGGTCGCCGGCGAGATGCCCGAGCGCGTGGCCTGCTCGCGTGAGGGCGACCGCATCGTCGCGGCCGAGCTCCACCGCCCGCCGCGCCAGGCGGGTGCCCTCGGCGATCTCTGCGGGCCGATCGGTCATCCAGCCGTTCACCTTGCGCCAGAAATGACACCAGGCCGCCATGCCATAGGCCGATGCAAATTCCGGATCGAGCTCGACGGCCTTGTAGAACAGGGGCAGTGCCGCCTCGATGGATTCGCGCGTTCCGCTGTGCAGCCTGGCGGTGCCGCGCAGGTAGTAGTCGTAGGCGTCGAGGCTTTCCGTGGGCTTGCGCTTGGCTCGCTCGATTTCCGCCCGCTCGAGTTGCGGCGCGATCGCGCCGACGACGCTTTCGGCGATTTGATCCTGCAGCTCGAAGATGTCGTCCAGCGTGCCTTCGAAGCGCTCGGCCCACAGATGCGTGCCGCTCGTCGCGTCGATGAGCTGCCCGGTGATGCGCACCTTGCTGCCGGTCTTGCGCACGCTGCCTTCCAGCACGTAGCGCACGCCCAGCTCGCGGCCGACCTCCTTCACGTCCACCGCCCTGCCCTTGTAGGTGAAGCTCGAATTGCGCGCGATGACGAACAGCCAGCGCAGGCGCGACAGCGCGGCGATGATGTCCTCCACCACGCCGTCGGCGAAATACTCCTGCTCGGGATCGCCGCTCAGGTTGTGGAAGGGCAGCACGGTCATCGAGGGCTTGTCCGGAAGGGCGAGTGCGGGCGGCAGTTCCCTTGGTTCGCCGGGGGCGTGTTCGCCGACCTGGACCTCGCCGACGAAGCGGAACCCCTTGCGGGCGATCGTCCGGACCAGGCGCTGCTCCTCGCCGCTGTCGCCGATGGCCTTGCGAACCGCGTTGATGTGGCTGGTGATCGTCGACTCCGAGACCACCCGGCCACTCCATACCGCCGCGAGCAGGTCGTCCTTGCTGACGACGCGGTCGCGGCTCCTGACGAGATGCAGTAGCAGATCGAACACCTGCGGCCCGACCGGCATGACTTGCGCGCGATGCGAAAGCTCCCGGCGCTCCGGGTCGAGCACGTAGTCTCCAAACATGAACTGCACGGTGTCGTCCCCCGTCGGAGGATGGTACGGCAACGCGTTCTGGACGAACAAGCAGGCGTTCCTGAAGGGAAATCCAAGGCAATGGCAAGGACTTCCGCGGAGCGCGCAGGCAATCTCCATGCACATCGACGGCAACGGTTGCGGTCGAAAGAATCGGAGAGAAGCCATGAAGTTTGTCGTGATCGGAGGCACCGGCCTCATCGGAACGAAACTGGTGAAGAACCTCAGGGCGCGCGGCCATGACGTGCTCGCAGCCTCGCCCGCCACGGGCGTGAACGCCATCACCCGCGAGGGCCTGGCCCAGGCGGTCGACGGTGCCGATGTGGTCGTCGACGTGGCGAATGCGCCGAACTGGGAAGACCAGGCCGTCCTCGATTTCTTCGAGACGTCGACCCGCAACCTGCTGGCAGCAGAAGCTGCCGCCGGCGTGCGCCACCATGTCGCCCTGTCGATCGTCGGCAGTGAACGGCTTCCCGACTGCGGATTCTTCCGAGCGAAGGTCGCGCAGGAAAGGCTCATCAAGGCGTCCACCCTCCCCTACACCATCCTGCGTGCGACGCAGTTCTTCGAGTTTGTCGGCGGGATCACCCAGGCGGGCGTGGTCGGCGACGAGATCCGCCTGTCGCCGRCGCTGATCCAGCCGATCGCGTCGACCGACGTGGCGGCGGCGCTCGCCGAGCTCGCAGTGGCACCGCCGCTCAACGGCACGGTCGAAGTCGGCGGCCCGGAGGCCATTCCGCTCGACGAATTGGGCAGGCGTTTCCTGCGCGCGACGCGTGATTCGCGCAAGGTCGTGGCGGACGTTCACGCGCGCTACTTCGGCGCTCTCCTCTCCGATCGGTCGCTCACAGCCGGGGACAACGCTCGCCTCGGTGCGATCCGCTTCGAGGACTGGCTGGCTGCCAGCGCCGCGCCGACCTGAGCAGGCGATTGGTGCCCCACGGGCAACAGACCGATCCCCCCGACGCGTCTAGCGCGCCGGCACTCCAATTCCTACGATGGCTGCGATTCCATCCCATCACACCTTCAGGAGCCTCCATGACTCAGCACACCCTTCACAGGCAGCCTCCCCTCTACGCAAAGTCCCTTGCCGTGGCCAGCGCGCTGCTGCTGGGCGTGCTGGCCGCGCCCCACTCGCACGCGGCGCCGCATGCACAGGTCAAGGAGGTGGCGCTCAAGGATCTCCCCGACCTGCCGGGCAAGGAAGGCCTGATGCTGGAAGTCGTCTACCCGCCCGGCAGCACGGACGAAGTTCATCGCCACGACGCGCACGCATTCGTCTACGTCCTGGAGGGCTCGATCGTGATGCAGCTCAAGGGTGGCCAGCCCGTGGCGCTGCAGGCAGGTGAAAGCTTCTACGAGGGGCCCGACGACGTGCATGTCGTTGGCCGCAATGCCAGCACGACCCGGCCGGCGAAGTTCGTGGTGTTCCTTGTGAAGAACAAGGGTGCTCCGGTCTTGACGCCCGTGCGTTGAACGAAGGATTCCCCATGCGTCTCTCCGTCATCGCCCCTTCCCTTTCCTTTTACCTTGCCACTGCCTGTGGTCTCAGTCTCGCCATGAATGCTTCGGCAGCAGAAATCAAGTCGATATCCCGCCTGGCTGCCGGACCCGGCAATGTCCTGTTCGTCGCCGACTGGAAAGCCGGGCGCGTCCACGCGATCACGCTGTCGCAGGCGCCGCAAAGGTCGGCCGGCACGACCTTCAACATCTTCGATCTCGATGCGCTGCTTTCAAGGCAGGTCGGCGGCGCCAGGCTCACGGTCGAAGACATGGTCGCCCGCCCGGGAACGGCGGAGGTCTATGTGGCGATCAGCTACGGCGCCGCGAAGACGCCCGCGCTCTTCGCGGTGACGAACGACCACCATGCTCGCCGCATCGACCTCARGGCGGCGAAGTCGACGTCGATCCCGCTTCATGACGCGCCCACGTCGAACCAGAAGTTCTGGAACGACGCGCCCGAGCGAAGCTTCACGGTCACCGACATGAAGTGGCGCGATGGCGAGATCTTCATCGCTGGCCTGTCCAACCAGGACTTCGCCTCGACGCTGCGGCGGGTCAGGTATCCGTTCGACGCCCGGCACTCGACGACCTCCATCGAGATCTATCACACAGGCCACAACCTGATCGAGACGCGTGCCCCGATCCGGGCATTGAGCTTCGCGAACTGGGGAGGGAAGTCCTACCTCGTCGCGGCCTACACGTGCACGCCCATCGTCACCATCCCGCTCGATGACCTGAAGGATGGCGCGCACATACGTGGCAAGACGATCGCCGAGCTCGGCTATGGGAACACGCCCGCAGGCCTGGTCTCCTACTCGAAGACCGAGCAGGGCAAGACCGAGGACTTCCTGTTGCTGGTCAACTTCGGACGCGCGGCCAACATCATCCCGCTGTCCGAGGTCGAGGCCGCGAGCGGCCGCCCGGGCATGGACAAGATCGTGCCGTTCGGCCAGATCGCCGGCCTGGAGGTATCGACCGCGCCCCTGGCCGGTGTGCTGCGGGTGGACAACCTGGACGAGAAGTCGTTCATCGTCGTGCGCCGCCAGCTCGAGAAGGACACCCTGCAGCTCGTCACCATCGGCAAGGAGCTGAGCTTCCGGCTGAGCGATCACGTGTCGGAGTACGCCTTCCAGGAATACAGCTTCAAGGCCGATGCATTCCAGCTGAAGTACGTCAAGCCCCGGCTGGACATGATCATGAAGGACGAGGGCTTCGAAGACCACATCCAGCCTTCGGAGTGAGCCATGCGTTGCCATCAGTGGCTGGGCGCCACCGCTCTCGCGGTGGCGCTGGGGTGCTCTCACGCCCGGCAGCCGCCCGCCCGGGTGGCCCTCGTCCAGCCTTCGGGCCCCGAGGTCCCCGCCAACCTGCTGCGGCTTTCGATCCGATTCGAGGCACAGGTCGAAGGCCCGGTGCTTCGCCGGCTCGCCTTGTTGCGCGCCGATGGAACGCCGGTCCAGGAGCCGTTTCTCGAGCAGGAGCTCTGGTCACCGGACGGCACGCTGCTGACGGTGCTGATGCATCCCGGACGCGTCAAGAGCGGGTTGACCGCGCACGACGAACGCGGGCCGATCCTGTCGGCCGGGGAAGACGTGACGCTGGCGCTCGACGGACGTCCCATCAAGCAGTGGCACGTGGGGCCGGCGAAGACGACCGGCCCTGCGGTTTCGGCCTGGCAGGTCTCGGTGGTGCGCGCCGGTTCGAGGCAGCCGGTCGTCGTGACGCTGGATGGCCCGATCGATGGCCGCGCTGCGGGCTACCTGGCGATCGCGGATGAACGCGACCGCCGGGTGGCCGGGCGCGTCGAGCTGGCCCCTGGCGAAAGCACCTGGACGTTCACTCCCGACTCGCCGTGGCGAGCCGGCACGTACAAGCTGGTCGCTCATGGCAGCTTGGAGGACCCCGCGGGGAACCGGCTGGGCAGCCGGTTCGAGGCGCCCCTCCATTCACCGCCCGGGCTCGCGGTCGATGCAGCCGTCCCCTTCGTCGTGGAGGGCGGTGCTCGTCAGGTCCGATGACAAGGCCCACACCCAGCGGATGTCAACCGCGCCGCTTCAAGGGACCCGACACGGGCTCCCCCGCCTGCCGGCGGCGGAAGAGCGCGGCACGCGCCAGCACGATGGTCGTCACCGGGGCCGTGATCGACATCACGATGATGATCAACCACGCGTGCAGGTTGAGGCCGGCGCCCTGTGAGCTGAAGTGCGCGATGGAGGCCAGGGTGACGGTCCAGGCCGGGAGCGTGGACGCGAGGGCGGGCGCATGCATGCGCAGGAAGAAGTCCCCCAAGCGCCATAGGCCGAGCGCGGCCACCAGCACCACCGCGCCACTGGTCACCAGCAGCGCCGCCACCACGATCTCGGCCACGGCGGCCATGCTCAGATCACCTCGCCGCGCAGCAGGAACTTGGCCATCGCCAACGACCCGACGAAGCCGAACAGCACCATCAGCAGGGCGCCTTCCAGGACCATCTCGCTGTCGTATCGGATCGCCAGCACCAGCATCGCCAGCATGCCGACCACGTAGATGAAATCCATCGCCAGCACGCGGTCCTGCGCACTGGGGCCGCGGAACAGGCGTGCCGTGCCGATGCCCATGGCGACGGCGTACAGGATCAGCGTGACGGTGATCGCCAACGACAACAGATCGCTCATTCGAAGATCTCCTTCAGGGGCTGTTCGTAGTCGGTCTTGAAGTGCCGGATGAAGGCGGCCTCGTCGTCGAGATCGAAGACATGGATGAGCAACGCACTGCGGTCGGGTGCGAGCTCGGCCCAGACGGTGCCCGGCACGACGGCCGTGATCATCGCCAACGCCGCGATCTCGATCGCGAAACGGCGCAGCGACTCGCGTGCCTGCGCGGCCTTGAGATCGATGTCGATGCGCGGCGAGGACCAGTCCCGCAGCGGCTTGCAGCCGGCCGGATCGAGCACGTGCACGAGCTTCAGCCTGGCACCGTGCTCGTGTGCCAGCAGCGCCGCGCGGCGCACCGCGTTGTTTCCATCGATCGAGAAGTCGGTGGCCACCACCATGGAATTGAATGATTTCATTGCGTTCTCCCTGCGGCGACATCGCGTAGTCGCCGCTCGCCTCGGGCTGGAAGAGGATGTGCATGAGCTCGGCGGCCCGCGCTTCGCCCGCGGGTGTGGACCAGCGCGCCACGGCGCCCACGCTCAGGCCGAGCAGGCTGGCGCCAACGGGCGACAGCACCGAGACGAACCCGGCCGCGGGCTGCGCGTCCGCCGGGTAGCACGGCGCGAGCTTGCTGAGCTGGCCGGTCTCGAGATCCCTCAGCAGCACCTGCGAGTACATCGTCACCAAGTCCGGCGGGGCCTGGCGGGACGGCACGATGGCGCAGGCATCGAGGACCTGCGCGATCGCCGGCTGGGGTGTGGACGAGCCATCGCTGCGCCGGTCGCGGCGCAGGAGGTTCAGGAGTCGAACATGGTCAAGTTCGGTGAGCGTGCGCTCGAGTGCCAGGACTTCCATCGGGCATTCCTTCAGTCATCGGGCGCATGCCGGGCAGTCGCCGACAGACGCCATCGCGCGGGCTGCGGGCCCGGCGATCTGAAGTAAGACATGCAACCAAGCCTCATCGATGGCAGGGCGCAGGATGAGTTTCAAGACAATCCGGGCTCCTGCAAGCCATCGGCAAACGCCGTGAACTCCATGAACAGAAACAAGGCGCAATTCCGGAAGCTGAGGGCCTTGATGGCGCTTTGCGCGAGCACGGCACTCGTGGCGGGCTGCGGTGGCAGTTCGGACGGCGATGGCAGCTCGAGCGCCCCGCAGAAAGGTGGCCCCGCACCAGCACCAGCACCAGCACCAGCACCAGCACCAGCACCAGCACCAGCACCAGCACCAGCACCAGCACCAGCACCAGCACCAGCACCAGCACCTTCTCCGGCTCCGATGGCGTCCGCGCAGTTCACCGCGAGCAACGCCGAGATCCCCAACCCCGAGCGCGGCTTCTACCGCTGGGCCTGGTCGAACCTGGACCAGTTCAGCAAGGACGACGGCGCCGATGCGTACGCGAACGGCTTCCGCGTTCTCTACGCGATGGTCCGGCTCGACGCCTACAAGAGCACCGCCCTGCCCGCCACGCTGCTCGACGGCTTGCGCACCGGCTTCGCCAACGCGCGGCAATCGGGCGTGAAGATCATCCCCCGCTTCGTCTACAACTACCCGGACGGCGAAACCGAATACCGCAACGCAACCGATGCGTCGCTCAGCCAGGTGCTCGCCCACATCGCCCAGCTCAAGCCGGTGCTGCAGGAGAACACCGACGTCATCGCCTACCTGCAAGCGGGCTTCATCGGGGCCTGGGGCGAGTGGCACACCTCGTCGAACGGCCTGACCAGTGCCGGCAACCGCACGAGCATCCGCGATGCCTTGCTCGGCGCCCTGCCCCAGGAGCAGTTCGTCCAGTTCCGCTACCCGCCCTACGTGATGGAGTGGTTCGCCACGCCACCGGCGGAGTCGACCGCGTTCAACGGGTCGGCCGCCTCGCGCTCGGGCGTGCACAACGACTGCTTCCTGGCCAGCGCCACCGACGTCGGCACCTACAGCGACAACGCCACCACGAGGCAGCAGCAGCGCAACTACACCATGGCGCTCGCGAAGGTCACGCCCTTCGGCGGTGAAACCTGCAACCCGGCGGACGACGCCGGCGCGCAGCCGCGGACCAGCTGCGCGGACATCCTGGCGGAAGGCAGGCAGTTCTCGCTGACCTACCTGAACAACGACTACTACACCGAAGCCTTCCACACCCGCTGGAAACAGGACGGGTGCTACGACGAGGTCAAGCGCCTGATGGGCTACCGGCTGGAGTTCGTCTCGGCCGAACATGCCGCGACGGCCCCGGCCGGTGCCGCGTTGCCCGTGCGATTCACGGTGCGCAATGCCGGTTGGGCGCGGCCGTTCAAGGCGCGCCCGGTGTTGCTGCTGCTGAAGCATCGAACCAGCGGTACGGTGGTGAAGCTGTCGACCTCCGTCGATCCCCGCACCTGGACCGCGGGCAACACCTTCACGCACGATGTGTCGGTGACCGTTCCTGCGGGCACGCAGGCCGGCGAGCACGACGTCTACATCGCACTGCCCGATGGCGCGGGGCAGCTCGGCAGCGATGCGCGCTTCGCCGTGCGGCCGGCCAATGCAGACAATGCGGCCAGCCGACAAGGATGGGACGCGTCGCTGGGCGCCTTCCGCTTCGGCACCACCCTCGCGGTCCGATGACGTCCCTCGGACCGGCCGCCCAGAACTGCTGCCGGACGACCCCAAACGGTCAGACTTGTATCTGGCTGTCTCTGCCCTGAAAGGCACGCTCCCGGCGGCAGGACCGCACGCTCGCGGGCTCCGCAGCGCATGCACGGTGGAACCGGTCCCGCTGCCGTGCACCAGCCCTGATGCTGGCATCAAACCTGCGCATCATTTCTCGCATGCACCCGGCGCTGAGGATTGCTGAATTTCCCGGCGCCGAAGCCCCAAGCCACAAGACGATCCAAGGAGCGAGAACATGAAGCATCAGAGTCCCGAGGAACCGGGCCGGCCGCGCGCAGCGCTGGTCGCACTGGGTTCCCTTTTCCTCGCAGCTGCCGTGCTCAGCGGGTGCGGCGGCAAGGATGCGGATTCCGCCGCGGCACCGAGCCCCGACGTCGGCGCGCCCGCGCCGCAACCACCGGCCCAACCGCCCGCCTCCGGTGGCGGCAATCCCAATGAGCCGGTGCTGGAGCCGGTGACACCGGCTCCGCCGCCGTCGATCCCGTCCGGCGGCACACCCGCCGCGCCGGCCCCGACGCCCGCGCAGCAGTTGCCGACCGGCGTCGACATGAGCAAGCCCGGCGTCGCGGTCGTGCCGGTCAAGGCCACCGCATCGAGCGCCAACGGCGGCAACACCGCCGACAAGGCCATCGACGGCAACGCCGCCCAGAACAGCCGCTGGGAAAGCTCCCAGTCGGATACCAACTGGCTGCAGTTCGACTTCGGCGCCAAGACCCAGATCGGCTACCTGAAGCTGGTGTGGGAAGCCGCGTACGCCAAGGAATACGCGATCCTCGTCTCCGACGACGGCGACACCTGGTACCAGCTGCGCTACGTGGCCGACGGCAAGGGCGGCACCGAAGAGTTCTACAACCTGAACGCCAATGTGCGCTACGTGCGCATCAACGGCGTCAAGCGCGCCACCGGCTACGGCTACTCGATCATCGAGGCGAGCTTCAAGTCGCCGGGCAGCGACAACACGCTCGGCTCCACCGTCGCGACCTCCGTGATCCCGCACCCGGCCGACGGCAGCAACCTGATCCCGCCGGCGGCCCCGCAGGCGCCGATCGACACCATCCAGTTCTCGCTGCCGGACGGCACGCTGGTGACCCGCGTCGGCTTCGTCGGCCGCTCGCGTCATGCACGCGAGCGCGGCGAGGACTGGAACGAGGCCGGCTACGGCGCGAACGAGACCGTCGATGCCGCCGGAAAACCGGTGGACAAGGGGCCCGGCGCGCACCTGAACTTCGTGGCCAACTACTTTGCCTTCCGCACCTGGGGTGTCGAGTTCATCGACAACAGCAAGGTCACCGGCGTCACCAAGCCCAAGGTGATCGTCAACGAGTACTTCCAGCAACCGCAGTACGGCGGCGGTCATTCCTTCGTTCGCGGGTTCGACAACCCCAACACCACCGGCTTCGGCTGGATGAGCCCGGGCGACCTGCTGGACGACAACACCTACACGCTGGGCGGCCAGGGCATCGCCGCGTGCCCCGTGGTGCCCAAGCCGCCGCAGAACGCGCTGGCCAAGCCGACGAGCGGCTACAACAACATCATCGGTGCGAACGATGGCTGCAGCGTGGTGTTCGACTCGTTCCCCGGCCATGCTGCGCTCTCGACCGACGCCAACGGCGTGCTGGCCCGCAGCGCCGACGTGCCCGGCGCCACCCAGTTCTACGACTACGCAGTGAGCTTCGACCCGGCCACCGACAAGGTGACCACCGCCACCCCGGTCGCCGGCAAGACCGTCGCGGCACGCTCGTTGAAGACGGGCGACGTGGTCGAGTTCTCGCCGTCGTTCTTCTCGACCGTCGCGATCATGAGGGGGCTCGGCACCACCGACGGCCATCGCTACTACACCAACGAGCTGAGCTACGTGGTGGGCGCCGGCCTGCGCCCCTACTACGGTGCGCAGCCGCGCCTGAACAACACGCCGCTGCCGTCGGCGACGTTGCAGGGGGGCCTCGGTTCGGTCTCCTACGACTACGCCGACAACTCGACCTTCGTGTTCCAGCAGCCGTACAACAACATCGGCATGCAGAACATGCAGCGCTTCGTGGA
>NZ_JBFUFQ010000011.1:0-63318 GCF_056403355.1 Rhizobacter sp. P2_H3
CGGCAGCATCGCGTGCCGGCCGAGCATGAAGCCTCCCCACGGCATCAACCGCTCGGCCAGCAGCGGGTGGCGCGCGAACACGCGGAACAGCTGCAGCACGTCGACGGCTTCGGGCGGCGTCATGCGGCGCAGCAGGGCGTCGAGCTCGGGCTCGTACGGCGCACTGACCGGCGGAATGCGGGCGGCCGGGTTCGTGGAGGCTTCGGTCGGTGTCATGGCGATCTCCTTGCTGCTACAGAAATAGTAGCAAACGGATCCTGGCACCGAAACCGGCATGGCATAGTCGCCGACGTGACGACTTCATCGCCCCGCCCGAGGACCCCGTTGCCAGGCACGCGCGTGCGCGGCTCGGCCAGCGGCCGGCCGATCATGGCCCTGCTGGATCTGCTGGGCCGCCGCGGCACGCTGCGCCTGTTGTGGGAGCTGCGCGACGGGCAGCCGCAGAACTTCCGCGCGCTGCAGCAGAGCATGGGCGGGGCGTCGCCCACGCTGCTGAACAGCCGCGTGAAGGAACTGCGCGAGGCGCAGCTGCTGGAGCTGCGCCCCGAGGGCTATGCGCTGACGGCGCGCGGCCTCGGGCTGCTGGACGAACTGGGCCCGCTCGACCGCTGGGCGCAGAACTGGGCGCGCGCGCTCACGCGATGACCGGCAGCGCGATGCGCGGCTCGAACTTCGCGCGGTGCACGTTGAAGAAGGCCTTCACGTTGCGCACATTGGCGTCCTGCGTGAAGAGGCGCTGCACCAGCGCGTGGTAGCCCGCCATGTCGGGCGCCTGCATCACCAGCATGAAATCCGGCCCTGGCGAGACGCGGTAGCACTGCTGCACCGCCGGCTCGGCCACCGCGCGCGCCTCGAAGGCCGCGAGGTGCTCGGCGCCCTGGCGATCGAGCGTGATTTCGGCCAGCACCGTGAGCCCGGCGCCGAGCCTTTCGGGCGACAGGATGGCGACGCGCCGCTCGATGACGCCGGCCTCGACCAGCCGCTTCACGCGGCGCAGGCAGGTGGCCGGCGAGGTGTGGGCGGCGGCAGCCAGGTCCTGGTTGGACAGCGAGGCGTCGTTCTGCAACAGCTCCAACACCCTCAAGTCGGTGGGGTCCAGGCTCAGTTTTTTGTCAGATTCAGCCATTTGTCATCTACCAGTGAAATATTCAATCGATTATTGATACTCGTGGCCAATAATTTCATACTCATCAAGTATATGCAACCATTCACCACATCAATCTGCCTACGATTCGCCCCATCCCAGTTTCACCAGAGAGAACTCCCATGTGTGGCATCGTCGGCGCCGTCAGCACCCGCAACATCGTTCCGATCCTGATCGAAGGGTTGAAGCGCCTGGAGTACCGCGGCTATGACTCCTGCGGCGTGGCGGTCCACCAGAACGGCCAGCTGCGCCGGGCGCGCAGCACCTCGCGCGTGGCCGAGCTCGAAGCCAACGTGCGCAGCGACGAGATCCAGTCGGGCACCGGCATCGCCCACACGCGCTGGGCCACGCACGGTGCGCCGGTGGTGCACAACGCGCACCCGCACTTCTCGGCCGGGCCGGGCGCGAAGGCGGCGTCGGCCGGGCGGATCGCGCTGGTGCACAACGGCATCATCGAGAACCACGACGAGCTGCGCGCCGAGCTGAAGGCCAAGGGCTACGTGTTCGACAGCCAGACCGACACCGAGGTGATCGCGCACCTGGTGGACCACCTGTACGACGGCGACCTGCTCGATGCGGTGCAGCGCGCGACGCTGCAGCTGCGCGGCGCGTTCGCGATCGCGGTGTTCTGCCGCGACGAGCCGCACCGGGTGATCGGTGCGCGCGAGGGCTCGCCCCTCGTGCTCGGCATCGGCAGCAAGGAGAGCGGCGAGCACTTCCTGGCCTCCGACGCGATGGCGCTGGCCGGCGTCACCGACCAGATCGTCTACCTGGAAGAGGGCGACGTGGTCGACCTGCAGCTCGGCAAGGTGTGGATCACCAGCCGCACGGCCGAGCGCGCGTACAAGGCGGTGCAGCGCGAGGTGCGCACGGTGCAGGCGCACACCGGCGCGGCAGAGCTGGGCCCGTACCGGCACTACATGCAGAAGGAGATCTTCGAGCAGCCGCGCGCGATCGCCGACACGCTCGATGCGGTGGAGAGCGTCACGCCCGAACTGTTCGGCGATGGAGCCTACAAGATCTTCAAGGACGTGGACCAGGTGCTGATCCTCGCCTGCGGCACCAGCTACTACAGCGGCTCGACCGCGAAGTACTGGCTGGAGAGCATCGCGAAGATCCCGACCAGCGTCGAGATCGCGAGCGAGTACCGCTACCGCGACAGCGTGCCGAACCCGCGCACGCTGGTGGTGACGATCACGCAGAGCGGCGAGACCGCCGACACGCTGGCCGCGCTGAAGCACGCGCGCAGCCTGGGCATGAAGCACACGCTGACGGTGTGCAACGTGGCGACCAGCGCGATGGTGCGCGAATGCGAGCTGGCCTACATCACGCGCGCCGGCGCCGAGATCGGCGTGGCATCGACGAAGGCGTTCAGCACGCAGCTGGTCGGGCTGTTCCTGCTGACGCTGGCACTGGCGCAGGTGCGCGGGCACCTGAGCGATGCGCAGGAGCAGGAGCACCTGAAGGCGCTGCGCCACCTGCCGGTGGCGGTGCAGGCGGTGCTGGCGCTGGAGCCGCAGGTGATCGCGTGGAGCGAGGAGTTCGCGCGCAAGGAGAACGCGCTGTTCCTCGGGCGCGGCCTGCACTACCCGATCGCGCTCGAAGGCGCGCTGAAGCTGAAGGAGATCAGCTACATCCACGCCGAGGCCTACCCGGCCGGCGAACTGAAGCACGGGCCGCTGGCGCTGGTGACGGCCGAGATGCCGGTGGTGACCGTCGCGCCGAACGACGCGCTGCTGGAGAAGCTGAAGAGCAACCTGCAGGAAGTGCGGGCACGCGGCGGCGAGCTGTTCGTGTTTGCCGATGCGGATACGCGGATCGAGAGCAGCGAAGGGCTGCATGTGATCCGGATGCCGGAGCACTACGGGGCGCTGTCACCGATCCTGCACGTGGTGCCGCTGCAGTTGCTGGCGTATCACACGGCGTGTGCGCGGGGGACGGATGTGGACAAGCCGCGGAACCTGGCGAAGAGCGTGACGGTGGAGTGAGCCCTCGAGCTTCGCGGCCCGTGACTCCAACAAATAATGTCCGTCGGATCTAAGTAATGCATGGATGACAGGCGCGAGTATTCAGCTCAGCCTGGAGGCGGCGGCAGATTTGTAGTGGCAGCGGTTGGCAGGCCTACAGGCCAGAGGCCGCGCCCAAGCTATCGGCGGTGGACCGCTGAGCTTGGAGCTACGGCCCTGCTGACGGTTGGAAGGCGTCCTTCCCGGGTTGGGCCCTGGCCATCATGCGGACTACAAAATCGATGAATGCCCTGACCTTGGCTGGAACGTGGGCGCGCCCGGGATAGTAGACATAGAGCGGAAAAGTCTCGTCAGGCCAGTCCGTCAAGATGGGCTCAAGCGTGCCCGCTCTCACGTGCGTGTCGACCCCGAGGTCGATCACCTGAGCGATCCCGTAGCCTGCGAGGCAGGCCCCAATCTTGGTTCCGGCGTCCGTGACCGTCAGGCTGCCGCTGACGGCCACCGTCACCTTCTCATCGCCACGCCAGAACGCCCACTCGAAAGGCCTGCCGGTGGCGGGATCGATGGCTTTGATGCATTCATGACCGTCATCCACCAGATCCCGCGGGGAGCTGGGCCTACCCCGTTGCGCCAGATAGGACGGCGCGGCGACGGTCAGAACGCGTGGACTGTAGAGACGGCGGCAGACCAAGGTCGAGACCGACGGAGGCCCAAACCGGACAGCAAGATCAAATCCGTCGCTCACCAGGTCGGAGAGTTCGTTCCGCGTCTCCAGCCTCAATTGGAGAGACGGGTGGGCCGCCAGGAATTTCGCCAGCTCCGGCGCCAACACGAGCCCGGCAAACCGCGCATCGCAGGCGACGCGCAGCGTGCCGCTGACGGCCGAGGCCTGGTCGGCGGCGCCGATCGTCGCATCCTCCAACCCCTGGAGAAGGGGCAGTACCTTCGAGAGCAATGCATGGCCGGCGTCCGTCACTTCAACGCGTCGGCTTGTGCGATGCACGAGCTTGGCGTGAAGGCGGTCCTCCAATCGCTGGATGGAGCGACTCACCGCAGGCTGTGTCTTGCCCAGACGGGAAGCGGCCCGACCAAAGCTTTTCGATTCGGCGACCGCATTCAGCGTCAGCAGGCCGATGACAAGCCCTCCATCCAGGTCATCCATGGTCTATGTGTTTGGGTAATGGCAGCGATAACCGCTTCGCTGTAGCCGAGTCCGGAAGGATTCCTCACTATACGGATCGTTCAACAAATGATGAAGGCCCGCGATGACCCAGACCCAAGCCGTAGCCGCTCTGATCGAGGACTATTTCGAGCTGGCCTATGAGCCGAAGAGCCGTGACTTCAACAAAGTCTTCCATCCGAGCTGCTTTGTGCAGTGGCTTGACGGCGGACGGCTGAACACCCTGTCCTCGCAGGACTATGCGTCGCTCATCCATGGGAGGCCGAGTCCCCGCTCGACTGACGCGCCGAGGGACGAAGCGATCCTCTCGGTTGAGCACGTTTCCGATTCCCTTTCAACGGCAAACGTGAGAGTGCGGATCGGCAAGAAGTTGTTCAACGATCACTTCGTCCTGCACAAGATTGAGGGGGAGTGGCTGATCACGGTCAAGGCGTCCTTCGTGGCAGGTACTTTCGACTGAAGGACTGACGGCCTGTGGACGCCAGTCGCGCCGCAAGGCGTGCTGCCCTTCTGACTCAGGCCTCTCTGGCTACCGGGGTGCAGACGCAAGATCAGAAGCAAACGTCTCGGCCTGCGAGCACAACCAACGACAGAAAGCGTGCGGCGCCGGCCGCGCATCGTTTTCGTGCATGAGGGCGAAATGCCAGTCGGGACCTTCCAGCACGAATTCGAATGGTGCGACGAGTTGCCCGCCTTCGATCAGCGGAGTGAAGAACTCCGGCGGCGCTAGTGCTACACCTTGACCAGCGCAAGCCGCTTCGGCGTTCAACTCATGACTCGGGTAGTCAACTTTGGCGAACATCAGTCGCTCCGGCACCGCCCCCAAAGTCTTCTCGAACCACCGTCGCCAATCCGGGTGCGGCAGCAGGACGAGGTGCGCCAAGTCCAGCGGCGTCGTGATCGTCAGTCCGCGCAGCAATGCCGGCGAGACGAGCGGGGTCAGCCTCACTGGGAACAACCGATGTGACTTCAGTCCAGGCCATGGCCCGCGACCAGTCCTGATGGCGAGGTCAAAGGCCGCTGGCTCGCGAAGCCCGGTGGAGACATCGAGCTCTACGGCGCCAACGGGTTGATTTGCCAGTCGAGGTGCGAGCCAGCGCGCGGCAAAGGACGGCGGCGCGGTCACACGCAGTACCAGCGCTTCGGCACGGAATGCCTCCAGTGCTGAAGCGATCTCAACCAGCGCGCGCCTGATGCCAGCAGCCAGTTTTTCCGCAGCCGGCGTCGGGATGACCCGCGGACCTTGCCGAACGAAAAGACGCTCGCCCAGTTCTTCCTCCAGCGCGCGAATGCGCAAGCTGATTGCTGCCGGAGTCAGATGCAGTCGATCCGCGGCCCGCGCGAAGCTCGCACAGGAAACGCAAATTTCCAGGATGCGGAGTGATTCCAGTGAAGGGCTCATGTTCAGCTCAGCTTGTGCTACCTCAGAGAAAAGCTCGTTTTGCGCATTCCCGCTGCCCCAGGAAGATCTTGCCCGGAAGGGGCGGATCTCGTCCCATGAATCGGAGCTTCGATATGTCCCTGCAGGTGCGCCCGCTGTTCAAACTGATCATTGAGGTCCATTCGCCGATCGATCTCGGACCGTGCCCCGCAGGAGGGCGCCAAATTTTTGCCGTATCCGGCGGAAGTTTTGCAGGCGAACGACTGCGGGGCGAAATCTCTCCCCTGATCGGATCCGACCTGTTGATTGCACGTCAGGACGGGACATTCCGGCAGGACGTCCGCATGCTGCTGCTGACGGACGATGGAGCCAAGATCCTCATGACCTATGGCGGCGTGCGCCGTGCAAGTGCCGATGTTGCGGTTCGCCTGGCGCGCGGTGAGCACGTTGATCCGTCTGAATACTACCTCCGCATCACCCCGGTTTTCGAGACCTCATCGCCGGCGCATGCCTGGCTGAATGGCGTCATCTCGGTCGGCGTTGGCGCTCGCGCCCCGGGCGCCGTCGAATACGAACTGTTTGAGATCCTCTGATGCCCAGGGCTGTGACCTTGAACCCCATCAGGATTCAGCGCGATCTTCTCGACGCTTGACACGCCACCAAACGGAGGAATATTCTCCGTTTATGGATCGGCGAACAGACTGGGCATGTGATGCGGGCTGACGCCCAAAAGAATCGACAACGGCTTGTTGAAGTCACGATCGAGCTGGTGTTGGAGGTGGGCGGCGAGCCGGTGCGAGACGCTGTCGCTGAACGCGCCGGGGTGGGCATCGCAACCCTGTACAGGCATTTCCCCGATCAGCAGTCCCTTCTCCATGCCGCCGTTCGTCACGTACTGGAAAAGACCATCGATGCTGGAGAAGCCCTCGTTGAATCGGTTCCCGACGGCGTCGAAACGCTGCGCCAGTACATGCACGTGGCGCTCGACAACGGGATCGGGGCGGTGAACATCATTCATCCACTGCTGGAAAAACGAGACTGGAACGATCTTCGCTCCCGCGCGGCGAAGCTCATGAAATCTCTCGTTGCGCGCGCCAGGCAGGGCGGTTCACTTCGCGCTGATCTCTCCGAGCGCGACATCGTGTTCGCGCTGACGCGCTTTGCACGGCCGCTGGCAATGGGATTGCCATCAAGCGAAGAGCGCTCGCTTGCTCACCGGCATCTCGATTTCTACATCGACGGACTGTGCGCTCCACAGCCGCGTGATGCCAACCCTCGACAGCAAGAGCGATGAAAGCACTCATCGATTTCGCAGCGGCGCTTTCCCTTCTTGCCGCTCTGCCCGCGTTCGCAACCGCAGGCGAGCAGCATCGGCTTGCGCATCAACCCAGTGCTGCGGTCCGAGACGCGGACCACCGCACCGATCTGCGCATCACGGTTTGGTACCCGGCCAAGGCCGACGCGCCAACGCACTCGATCGACGCCCCGCCTGACCAGCCCCTTTTCCAGGTCGGTGTGGTCGGGGTCGATCAGCCGACCGTTGCCGGATCCCTGCTGTGGTAGTCGGCAGCACCGGAGAGCGAAGGTGGAGTTGATGGTTTTTGGCGATTTCGCTGAGAGTACGTTCGAGACCAGCTCGACGCGTATTCACGCGCGTTGGGCAGGAGCGGGTCACCCCGTGCTGTTGCTTCACGGATTTCCACAATCACAGTTGATGTGGCGGACGCTTGCACCGATGCTGGCCCGCGACTACTTTGTGGTCTGCGCCGATCTGCGTGGCTACGGCTCGAGTGGCTGCCCGGCGTCGGACCCCAAGCATGAAGCCTATGCCAAGCGGGCGATGGCGCAGGACATGGTGGAGTTGATGGCCACTCTGGGTCACACGCGGTTCGCTGTGGCAGGGCATGACCGCGGTGGCCGTGTCGCGTATCGCCTGGCGCTCGACCACCCGCGGCAATGTGCGGCACTTGCGGTGCTGGACGTGGTGCCCACCGGCGAAGCGTGGGATCGCGCCGACGCTCTCCGGGATGCAGCGCGTGCACACGCCATCTGCGAGGAGTACCGCGCAGCTGCGTCGTTGGACAGGGAGCACGACGCAGCCGACAAAAAGGCGGGGCGTCAAATAGCTTGCCCCCTTCAAGTGTTGTGGAGCGGCCGCGGCGCGCTGGCCGAGTGGTATGTCGACGCGGGAGGACCGCTGGCCCTATGGCGCCGGCGGGCGACAGAGGTCAGCGGCCGCAGTATCGATGCAGGGCACTTCTTTCCCGAAGAGCGCCCGCAGGAAACGGCACGCGAGCTTCGCTTCATGCTGTCGTCAGCGCACTGGTGAACAAATCTCATTGACTCCGTACCGGTTGGTATGTATGGCCCATACCAACCGGTACGGACACGAACACGACACGCCATGGCAACCTCCTCGACACCCGCAGCGCCCTCAACCCCGACGTCCCGGGAGCGCCTGCTCGATGCCGCGATCCTGCTCATCCGCACCAAGGGCTACACGGCCTTGCGGGTGGAGGACGTTTGCGCCGAGACGGGGCTCACCAAGGGCAGTTTCTTCCACCACTTCGCCAGCAAGGAAGACCTGGCCATGGCCGCGGCGGAGCGTTTTGCGTCCCGGGCGGACTCGATGTTTTCGCGAGCCGCATACAGGTCGCATGCCGACCCGCTGGAGCGGCTGCTGGGCTACATCGACTTCCGGCAAGGCGCGATGCAGGGCGACCTGGCGGCCTTCACCTGCCTGTTCGGCATGCTGGCGCAGGAGACCTACAGCACGCATCCGCAGTTGAGCGAAAGCGCAGGCCGGCACATCGAACAGCACGCCGCGACGCTGGAAGGCGATATCGAGGCCGCACGTGCCGCGCACATCCCGGACGCCGACTGGAGCGCGCACAGCCTGGCCATGTTCACCCAGGCGGTGATCCAGGGCGCTTTCGTGCTGGCCAAGTCGCAGCACGACCCGGCCGTGGCTGCCGACTGCCTGGACCACTTGCGCCGCTACTTGCAGATGACGTTCGCTCAGCCGCCGCCAGGCCGGGCGAAGCGCTAGCCGCGCAAAACGGCCCAGGCGCCTTTCCCTCCCCCGACCTGCCTTCGTGGTGACTCGCAAGAGCCGCCAGGGAGGGTTGCACCCCATCAACCCGGAGACCCGCATGCACCGACGTCAGATGTTCTCGCTGCTCACCCTTCCTGCGCTGACCGCGCTCCCCTTCACGGCCAAGGCGGCCACTACTGCTTCCACTTCCCCCACCCCCACAGGAGTTTCCATGACCGACGCCAACCGTTCCGCCCACGCTCCCGTCAACGGCGTGAACCTGTACTACGAGATCCACGGCAGCGGCCGCCCGCTGGTGCTGCTGCACGGCGGCGTGTCGGCCAGCGAGGCGTTCGGGCCCAACCTGGCGGCGCTGGCCGCGCAGCGCCAGGTCATCGCTGTGCACCTGCAAGGCCACGGCCACACGCCGGACGTGGAGCGTCCGCTTCGCTTCGAGGACATGGCCGACGACGTGGCCGCGCTGGCCCGTCACCTCGGCCTGAAGAAGATCGACGTGATGGGCTATTCGCTGGGCGGCGGCGTGGCGCAGCAGGTGGCGGTCCGCCACCCCGGGCTGGTGGACCGGCTCGTGGTGGTGTCGCAAGTATTCAAGCGTGCCGGCTGGTACCCCGAGGTGATCGCCGCGTTCGACGCGATGGCGGCGCATGCGCCGATGATTGCGCAGAACATCGCCCAGTCACCCATGGCCAAGCTCTACCCGAACGTGAAGTGGGAGGCGTTGCTGCGCAAGATCGGCGAGCTTGAAAGCCACGATTACGACTGGACGGCCCAACTCGCCGCCGTGAAGGCGCGCACGCTGCTCGTGTTCGCCGACGCCGACGCGATGCGGCCCGAGCACATGGTGGAGTTCTACAAGCTGCTCGGCGGCGGGCGGCAGGACGCAGGCATGGACGGCTCGCAGCGGCCGGCGGGCCAGTGGGCCGTCATCCCCGACACGACGCACTACAACCTGCTGGCGACTGAGGCCGTGGCCAAGGCCGCGGTTGCCTTTCTGGATGGAAAGTGATGGCCAACCGGCCCCTCAACGGCAGATGAGAGCACAAGTCATGGCATCGACCGCAGCACCTACGGGCCCCTATGTATTGCGATTCGCGGACACCGATCGATCGCAGCTCAAGGCCGTCGGCGGCAAGGGGGCCAATCTTGGAGAACTGGCGCGAATCGAGGGCATTCACGTTCCGGACGGGTTCTGCGTCACGACCCAGGCCTTTCAGCGCATCCTTTCCGGAGTGCCGACTTGGCACGACCTGCTGGATCGCCTGTCAGGCCTGAAGGCTGATGATCGTGAAGAGATCAGGTCCGCCAGCGCCGACATCCGCCATGCCGTCGAGGTCGCCGCGATTCCCGGCGACCTCGTCGACGCGATCACCGCCGGGCTCCGGGTCCTTGGCGAGGACGCTGCGTATGCGGTCCGCTCCAGCGCGACGGCGGAGGACTTGCCGACCGCATCGTCTGCCGGTCAGCAGGACAGCTATCTGAATGTCGTCGGGCGTGCAAGCATCCTGCGGCACATCAGCCGATGCTGGGCATCGCTGTTCACCGAGCGTGCCGTCGCCTACCGGCTGCGCAATGGCCTCGACCATCGCCAGGTGCTGATGGCCGTGGTGGTCCAGCGGATGGTCGTCCCGCGCGTGGCGGGCGTCCTGTTCACCGCCGATCCGGTCACATCCAACCGCAAGGTGGCTGCCATCGACGCCAGCTTTGGGCTGGGTGAGGCGCTGGTGGGTGGACTGGTGATTCCGGACCACTACAAGGTGAGGGACGGGCAGATCGCCACGAGGACGACAGGCGACAAGAAGCTGGCCGTCCTGGCCTTGCCGGAGGGCGGCACGCGCCAGCACGCGGTCGCCGCCGCATTGCAGAGTCAACCGGCCCTCACCGACGCGCAGGCGCTGGAACTCGTGCAGCTCGGCCGTCGCATCGAAGCGCACTTCGGCTGGCCCCAGGACATCGAATGGTGTCTCCAGGACAACGGTTTCCATTTCGTTCAAAGCCGTTCCATCACGACGCTGTTTCCCGTCCCTGCCGCGACCGACCGCGAGAACCACGTCTACGTGTCGGTGGGCCATCAACAGATGATGACCGACCCGCTGCGGCCTCTTGGCATTTCGCTGTGGCAGCTGATGAATCCCCGCATGCAGGATGCGGGCGGGCGATTGTTCGTGGACATCAGCCAGGCGCTGGCATCGCCGAGCCAGCGGGCGAGCCAGCTGGCCATGCTCGAACGAGGCGACCCTCTCGTGCGCGATGCCATCGAGACCCTGCTTCAGCGCGGCGACTTCATCCCGAGGGTACGCGACCGGACCCCTCAACCCGCGCGACCGACAAGCAACGCGTCGGAAGAGGAAGTCGATGTGTCATGGGCCGCAGACATGATCGAGGCGTACCGCGTCTCCATCGCGGCGGCCGAGCGTGACATCCGCACGAAGGCCGGCAACGCGCTGCTGGACTTCATCTCGAGCGACATCCAGGAGCTCAGGAAATCGCAGTCGGCGCCGCAGAGCATCAAGCTCATCTTCGCGGGGGTCGAGGCGCAGTGGTGGCTCAACGACCAATTGAAGGCGTGGCTGGGGGAGAAGAACGCAGCCGACACGCTGACCTTGTCTGTACCCGGCAACGTGACGACCGAGATGGGGCTCGCGCTGATGGACGTCGCCGATGAGATTCGCCCGCATCGGCATCTCGTCGCCTTTCTGGAGCAGGCCGGCGACGACCGCTTCCTGGACGGATTGGACAAGTTGCCGGGTGGTCCTGAAGCAGGCCGGGCCATCCGGCGGTGGTTCGAGCTGTACGGCATGCGCTGCATCGGCGAGATCGATGTGGCCCGGCCGCGCTGGCGCGAGAGGCCGTCGCTGATGCTGCCGATGCTGCTGGTCAACATCAGGAACTTCGAGCCTGGCGCCGGGCGGCGCCGATTCGAAGAAGGCCTGCAGCGCGCGCGGCAAAAGGAGCTTGAGGTGCTCGACCGCCTGCGCGCGCTGCCCGATGGCGAGCACAAGGCCATGCAAGTCAAGAAGATGATCGACCGGGCTCGCGCGCTGGCCGGCTATCGCGAATACCCGAAGTACGCCTGGATGTGCCGCTGGTTCGTCTACAGGCAGGCGCTGCTCGAGGAGGCGCGGCGCCTTGTCGAGGCCGGCGTGATCGACGGTGTGGACGACATCTTCAGCCTGAGGTTCGAGGAACTCCAGGACACCGTCCGCATGCAGAAGGCCGATCGCGAGCTCATACGCGAGCGCAAGCAAGCCTTCGAATGGCATTCGGCACTGACCCCACCCCGTGTATTGACCTCGGAAGGCGAGGCGGTCGCCGGGGTTCACCGCCGTGACGACTTGCCCGCCGGTGCGCTGGTCGGCATGGGGGTGTCCGCGGGCAGCGTGGAAGGCCGGGCCCGGGTGGTCCTTGATGCGGCGCGGGCCGATTTGCAACCCGGTGACATCCTGGTCACGCCCTTCACGGACCCGAGCTGGACACCCTTGTTCGTCGCCATCGCCGGGTTGGTCACAGAAGTCGGCGGGCCGACGACGCATGGTGCGGTCATCGCGCGCGAGTACGGCTTGCCCGCCGTCGTCGGCGTGCAGGGCGCCACCCGGTTGATCCGCGACGGCCAATTGATTCGGGTCCATGGTGGCGACGGCTTCGTTGAGATCCTGCCGGAGCCCGCTCCAATGGCAACCGCCCCCTAGACCCGCATAGAGCAGTCGTCCGCTCTGCAAAGCCGGCGTCGGAAGCCTTGTGCGGACGGCGGCTCCAGGCTGTTCAGAGTCATTCGAAGCCGGTAGCCTGGGTGACCGCTCTGCACATCACATGACATTCGACGCGCAGCGGCGCGTACAGCTGCTGCAGCGTTGCGGCCTGACTTCCGACCGTCACGCGATGAGCGCCACTACACGGCCAAAAAATTGCCCAGCGCCGGACTTTCCAGGTCAGCGTCATCGCCAGTCTGGTTCAACTCTGCCGACTGAGCCTGTACAGCGCGACGTCCACTTTCTCGGCATCGAACCCCGCCTCGCAATAGCAGAGGTAGTAGGTCCAGAGTCGCTTGAACGCCTCGTCGAAACCCAGCGGCTCGATGGCCGACCAGCGGGCCAGGAAGCGCCGCCGCCACTCGGCCAGGGTTCGCGCATAGCCGGTGCCGAAAGTCTGCACCTCCTCCACGACGAAGCCGGCGCGCTCGGCCTGCTCGCGCAGCACGCGCGGGCAGGGCAGCATGCCGCCAGGGAAGATGCAGTGCTGGATGAAGTCCGCCCCTTGGCGGTAGGACTCGAAGTGCGCATCGGCCATGGTGATGGCCTGCAGCACGGCCACGCCACCGGGCTTGAGCCGCTCTCGCAAGATGTCGAAGTAGGTGGGCCAGTAGGCCTCCCCCACGGCCTCGATCATCTCGATGGAGACGATGCGATCGAAGCGGCCCGTCACGTCGCGGTAGTCCTGCAGGCGCAGCTCCACGCGCTCGGCCACGCCCCAGGCGGCGGCGCGTTCGCGGGCGAAAGCCAGCTGTTCGGTGGACAGCGTCACGCCGGTCACACGGGCGCCGCTGTCGCGTGCCAGCGTGGCTGCCAGCGTGCCCCAGCCGCAGCCGATCTCCAGCACCTCGGCCTGGGCCGGCACGTCGAGCATCTGCACGATGCGCTGCAGTCGCCGCGCCTGCGCGGCCTCCAGCGTGTCGGCCGGCGCTGCATCGTCGTAGAGCGCGCTCGAATACAGCATGCTCTCATCCAGCCACTGGCCATAGAAGGCATTGCCCAGGTCGTAGTGGCAGGCGATGTTGTGGCGGCTGCCGCGGCGTGTGTTGGCGCGCGCCAGATGGGCCAGGCGCGCCAGCCAGCGGCCGGGGCCGCGGCCTTGCAGCACAGAGCCCCATGCGGCCTCGTTGGCCACGCCGAAGGCCATCAGCGCGAGCAGGTCGGGGCTGTCCCAGTCGCCGTCGCGGTAGGCAAGCGCCAAGCCCAGGTCGCCCTGCAGTGCCAGGCGCCACAGCGGCCGCCAGCGCTGCAGCTGCAGGCTGGCCTGCGGGCCGGGTTCGGTGCCGTGCGCCTCCAGGCGCCGTCCGTTGGGCAGGGTCAGGGTCAGATGGCCGAAGCGCGTGCGGCGCAGCAGGCGGTCCAGCAGCGGCAGTGGTGAACCCGCCGACGCCGGGGCTGCGGCAGTCCGCGCTGCGGATGGGGTGGGCGTCATAGTGTGCGTTCGTCTGTTGAAACGATGGTGAGCTCGCATGCCGGTGCTTCGGGTCGCGGCTGCAACGGGACGCGCTTGAGCCAGAGCCGCAGCGCCTCCCAGTGGATGGCAGCCACGACCTTGAGCGTCAGCAGCGGATGGGTGAGGAAGACGCGCAGCAGTGCCGCGTCGCCGAGCTCGCGCCGCGTGCCGTCGAGGCGCGCGTTGAGCACGGCGCCGTCTTCGTCGTCGTGCACACTCACGCCGACCGACACGGCCTCGCCCGGCGGCGCCACGCGGAAGCGGTAGCGCAGCGCCATGGCGTTGAAGGGCGAGACGTAGAGCTGCTTGCCGCAGCCCTGGTCGATCACGGCAGCGCCGGCTTGTGCGGCGCTCACCGGGATCAGATAACTGTGGCGCTGGCCGAAGGTGTTGTTGACCTCGTAGATCAGCGCCATCAGCGCGCCATCGGCCGGCGCATGGCAGAACCACACGCTCAGCGGGTTGAACCCGTGGCCCAGCAGGCGCGGCAGCGTCAGCAGCCGGATGGCGCCGCCCGTCGGCAGACCGGCCGCACGCAGCTGTGCCTCGATCTGCGTGCGCAGGTCGGTGTCGGACCCGTCGCCGTAGTCGCGGCGGTGCAGGCTGAAGAGGTTGAAGCGGTCGACCGAGAAGCAGCGCAGGCGCTGGTCCAGCACGGGCAGTTCGTCGAGGTCCAGGAGCAGGTTGTAGATCCGGTAGGCCAGGCGATGGCGGCGCGGGCGCAGCCGCTGGTGCATCACGCCGCCGACGTAGAGCGCCGAGGCGGTCATGCTCATGCCGGCACCGCCGCCGGCAGATGAATGCGGCCGGACTCCCGGGGCACGCGCCAGGGCCGGCGCACGCCGCCCAGGGCCTCGGCCACGGCCAAGCCGGCCTGCAGCCCGTCTTCGTGGAAGCCCGCGCCAAAGTAGGCGCCGCAGAACCAGCTGTGCTGGACGCCCTGCAGGCTCCAGAGCTCGCGCTGCGCGACCATGGCCTGGGCATCGAAGAGCGGATGCTCGTAGATTTCGGAGCGGATCAGCAGCTCGGGCCGCGGCGGCAGAGGCGGATTCAACGTCATGAACAGCGCACTGTCCGCGTCCTGCGGTAAGTGCGGCTGCAGGCGGTTCATCCAGTAGCTGACGGTCGGCGGCTTGCCGCTGCCGCGCTGGGCTAGGTAGTTCCAGCTGGACCACACGGCCCGCCGCCGCGGCATCAGCGCCGGGTCGCGGTGCAGCACGGCCAGGTTGCGGGTGTAGGCAAAGCTGCCGAGCAGGCGCTGCTCGTCGGACGACGGGTTCTCGAGCAGGGCCAGCGAGATGTCGGCATGCGTGGCCAGCACGACTTGGTCGAAGCGCTCGGGCCACCAGCCGTGGCGGGTGCGCAGCCGCACGCCTTCTGCATCGCGGCGCACTTCCAGCACCGGATGGTCCAGCAGCATGCGCCGCTCGAAGCGGTGGCACAGGCGATTCACGTACTCGCGGCTGCCGCCGGTCACGGTGCGCCAGGCCGGCCGGTCGCTGACCTGCAGCAGGCCGTGGTTCTCGCAGAAGCGCACGAATGCCGCCACGGGATAGCGGCCGACCTGAGCGGCCGGTGCGGACCAGATCGCCGCGGCCATGGGGTAGAGGTGGTCCTCGCGGAAGGCGCGGCCGTAGCCGTGGGCGTCGAGGTACTCGTCCAGCGCCTGGTCGCCGGCGGCCTGGGCGCCGCGTGGCGCCTCGCGGTAGAAGCGCAGCAGCTCGCGCAGCATCTTCCAGAAGCGCGGGCGCAACAGGTTGCGCTTCTGGGCGAACAGGCCGCGCAGGTCGGTGCCGGCGTATTCGAGCTCGCCGCCGTCCAAGCTCACGCCGAAGGACATGTCGGTCGCTGCCGTTAGCACGCCGAGATGGCTGAACAGGGCCGTGAGGTTGGGGTAGGCCGGCTCGTTGTAGACGATGAAGCCGGTGTCCACCGGCACGGTGCCGGTGATCGAGTCGGGCGCGTCCACCGTATGGCTGTGGCCGCCGGGCCGGGCTTCGCTCTCGAAGACGCTGACCTCATGCCGCTCGGACAGCAGCCAGGCGCAGGACAGCCCTGCGATGCCGGCGCCCACCACCGCGATGCGCCGGCGTGCCGCGTCGGGCGGCAGGGCGCCGGGGGCGTGGGCCAGGGTGGCAGTGGGATGCATGAGATCTCCTGAGGGGTTGGAACTCCTACGCAAGCCAGGCCGCTTTGGATTGCTCTACAAACTGCGATGATCCGAAGGAGGCCGGGTTGCGTAGGACGGAGCGGAACCCGTAGACCCATGGCCGCTTTCTTGCCTGACCCCTCATCCCGCCCAGCTGCCGCCGCCCGACGCGGCGGCCGCGGCCCTGGAGCGCCTGTCTTGACCGTCGTGCCCTTCAATCGCGAACGCGCTGCGCGCCCTGATGACGGCTGGGGCGCGTGCATCTGCGCCGTGGCCGATCGGCAGGACCGCGAAGCGTTCGGGCGGCTGTTCGGCCACTTCGCCCCGCGCATCAAGCGCCATCTCATGCAGTGCGGCAGCCCCGAGGTTCAGGCCGAGGAGCTGGCGCAGGAGGCGCTCGTCGCCGTCTGGCGCAAGGCGGCAATGTTCGATCCCGCGCAGGCCGCGGCCTCGACCTGGATCTTCACCATCGCCCGCAACCTGCGCGTGGACCTTTTGCGCCGCCGCCAGGGCCTGGAGTCGGGCGGCGAGGACTTTGATTTCGACACCCTGGACAGCGGTGAACCGGCCGCCGAGGAGCGCCTGCACGCCGCACGCCAGAGCGAGCGGCTGCACGGTGCCCTGGCGCAATTGCCGCCCGAGCAGCAGCAGGTGCTGCGCCTGTCCTATTTCGACGATGAACCGCATGCGCGCATCGCCACAGAGCTGGGCATCCCGCTCGGCACGGTGAAATCGCGCGTGCGCCTGGCGGTTGCGCAACTGCGCCGCCTGCTCGACCGCTGAAGCCACCGACGATGGACATCCGACACCACCCCGAAGACGACCTGCTGCTGGCGCTGTCTGCCGGCAGCCTGGAGACGGGCACGCGTCTGGTCCTGTGCAGCCACCTGGAGCTGTGCGCGCATTGCCGCGAGCGGCTGCAGACGCTGAACGCCCTCGGCGGCGTGCTGCTCGACGAGCTGGAACCCGCGCCGCTGGCCGATGATGCGCTGGCCCGCACGCTGGCTCGCATCGATGCGCTGGAGGCCGCGCCGCGCCGGCCGATCGTGGTCAGCGCCCCGCCGCCCCTGCCTCAAGGCGCGAGCTGGCCGCGTGCGCTGGCCCATTGCAGCGCCACGCCCTGGCGCTGGATGGGCCCCGGCATGCGCTGGAGCCGCGTCAGCGTGCCTGACGCTCCCGAGGCCAATGTCTTCCTGCTGCGCGTCGCCGCGGGCAAGTACCTGCCGCAGCACACGCACAGGGGCCTGGAGCTGACGCAGATCCTCTACGGCCGCTTCCATGACGGCCGTGCGCTGTTCGGCCCCGGAGATTTCGACGCGGCCGATGGCGAGATCCACCACCAGCCGGCGGTTCAGGACGGCAGCGAGTGCATCTGCCTGGCCTCGCTCGATGGCCGGCTGCGCTTCGACAGCGTCATTGCGCGGCTGTTCGGCTCCCTGGTCGGCATGTGAGGCGCGCGGCGACCCAGGCCGCGGCGCCGCTCACGAAGCTGCCCCAGGCCAGGTCGATGGCGGTCAGCGTCCAGGGCCAGTGGCGGAGCGTGGCCTGATTGGTGAGGTCGTAGGCGGCATAGGCGACCAGGCCCAGCAGGGCGCCGCGCCGCAAGGCCACGAGCGTTTCGCGCTGCTCCAGCGCGGGCACGATCGCGAACACCAGCAGGCCGACGAGATAAAGCGGATAGAAGATTGCCACCGCCACCCAGTCGACCTGGTCCGCCATCAGCGGTCCGATCGCGGCGCGATAGACGCGCGTGCCGGCCAGCGTGAGCCAGCAGCCGTCGAGCAGCAGGAAGCACAGCATCGCGGCCAGATAGGCCAGCAGCAGGCGGCGGGGCGAAAGCTTCGTCATGGCGGGGGCCTTTCGTCGGCAGTCAGGCGATAGCCAAGTCGTCGGCCGCCCTTGGCCTCAGCGTCCAGGGCGATCCAGCGGCCGGTCTCGGCGGCATACCAGACGGTGATGCGCTGCTTGTCGGCCACCAGCCGCCAGCCCTGCGCGGCCACGGACCGTCCGCGCACGTCGATCTGCGCATCGGGCAGGGCCTCGAAGCGCACCGCGCTGCTGCGGCCGGTCCGCGGATCGACGAGCCGGTGCTGCTGCGCCAGCCTCGGGTTCCAGTAGGCAAAGCCCATCTGGCACTCGCCATCGAAGCGCCGGTCCACCTGCTCGCGCTTGCCGTCGTCGTCGGTGTCGGAGCGCAGTTCGCGCAGGCAGTCGTCCTGCCAGCTTTCCCGCGCTTCGTGTCGGTAGCGGTAGACGGGAATGCCCAACCACTTGACGACGAATTGCGCGCTACTGAACACACTGCGCTCCGCGCCCGCGCCCGCGCCTCTGACGGTGAAGCGGTGTGTGCCGATGGGTTGGCCGTCGAGCGTGGCGGTGAAGTTCCATTCGCCGACGTCCTGCGCACACGCGGCTTGCGCTGCGATGCTGAGCAGCAGGGTGGCGGTCTGCCTCATTGCTGCGGTCCGCGCCGCGGCGGCCAGGGGATGAAGGCGCTGGTGCGCGCGACGTAGTCGCGGTAGGCGGGGCGGCGCTGGGCGATGTCCTGCTCCAACAGGGCCACGCCCGAGACCTTGAGCAGCAGCGCCGTCATCACGAGCGGCGAGACAAGGGCCCATGCGGCGCCGACGCCGCCGGCGCCCAGCGCCATCACCGCGAGGCCCCACCACACGCAGCATTCGCCAAAGTAGTTCGGGTGGCGCGACCAGGCCCAGAGGCCCTGGTCCATCACGGCGCCCTCCTGGCGCGGGCCTCGCAGGAAGCGGGCGAGCTGGGCATCGGCCACGGTTTCGATCAGCAGGCCGCCAGCCGCCACCGCCATGCCGATGAAGTCCAGCGAATTCAGCGGAGCCGGCTGCGCGAGCGCGGCCAGCAGTGGCAGGCCGACCATCCATGCGATCACCGCCTGCAGGCCGAACACGAGGTAGAGGCTCTTGAGCCCGAAGTTTGGCTGGTTGCGTTCGCGGATGGCGCGGTAGCGGCGGTCCTCGCCGTGGCTGCTGTTGCGGCGCGTGACGTAGACGGCCAGACGCAGCGCCCAGGCGCCGAGCAGGGCGAGCATCAGCACGCCGCGCGCATCGGGCGGAAAGGCCGCGGCATAGGCCACGGCCGGCCCGGCGACCATCAGCGACCAGATGCGATCGGCCAGGCTTGCGTCGCGCAGCGGCAGGCTCACCAGCCAGGTGGGCAGGGCCACGGCGAGCGAGACCAGCAGTCCAAGAGAGGCGAGGTGCAGCATCGTCAGCGCTTCGCGAACAGGTAGTGGCTGACCCACCATTGCCCGCCGTTGTCGTAGGCGAACAGCTCCTCCACCGACAGGAAGAAGAGCCGCCAGCGCTGCCACCACATCACGGCGTCGCCCGGGCCGTAGACGGTGTTGAATAGCGGCATCAGCGTCTCGCGCTGCGCGTCCATGCGCGCGAGCCAGGCGGCCGAGGTGCGGGCGTAGTGGTGGCCGTCCCAACGCCAGCGCTGCAGCAGGCGCAGGTCGTCCTGGCAGCGCAGGGCGAGGTCGTCGCTGGGCATCATGCCGCCGGAGAAGAAGTGGCGGCTCATCCAGTCGCTGGCATCGCGCTCCTCGAAGGCATAGGGCGCCTCGCGATGGGCGAACACATGCATGAAGAAGCGGCCCTGCGGCCGCAGCCAGTGCGCCACGTGGGCGAAGGCCTGCGGCCAGTTGCGCAGGTGCTCGAACATCTCGATGGAGACCACGCGGTCGAAGCGTTCGGCCGTATCGAAGACGTTGAAGTCCTCCGTCAGAATCTCCAGGTTGCTCAGTCGGCGCGCGAGCGCCTCGGACTCGATGTGCTGGCGCTGCGAATGTGAATTCGACAGCGCGGTGATACGTGCGCCCGGGTAGTGTTCGGCCATCCACAGACTCAGCGAGCCCCAGCCGCAACCCAGCTCCAGAATGCGCTGGCCGTCGGCCAGGCCGGCGCGCTCGCAGCTCTCGCGCAGCGCTGCTGCTTCGGCGGCGTCAAGCGTTTGCACACCCTCGGGCCACCAGCAGCAGCTGTACTTGCGATGCCGGCCCAGCACGGCGCCGAAGAACTCGGCAGGTACTTCATAGTGCTGCACATTGGCCTTCTGGGGCAGTGGGGCCAGCGGCGCCTCAAGCAGGGTTGCCATGAAGGCTTCTGTAAGCTGCGCGCCGGCTTCAGCATTGCCACTGTGCAGCTCCGCCAGGCGCTGGCGCAGCAGCCACCTGATGCCCAGGCGCACCGCGCCGTCAGTCACCAGGCCCTGCTCGACCCAATGGATGGCGCGGGCTGTGTTGTCCATGTTGCGCATGAAGTTCCTTGCCTGATAGACGACATTCGGAGGCTTGTACGCAAGCCGGCACTGCTTGGATCAGCTCAGCGAGCATTCGGCATCGGGGTCGCGCTGGAGAATGGCTCTGCTGAAGGCGAGTGATCCGAGACAGCCCCGATGAGCGTAGGAGATCAAGTTGAACTTCTGAGCATTCCGAAATGAAAGCTGTCACCCAGATGCGGCGCCTTTCGTGCCTGTTGGTGATCTCGGGGCTGTGTTGCATCGCATCGGCTGCCCGCGCCGCGGAAAACGCCCCGTTGCCCACGGTGCACTCAGTCGATCTCGCCCGCTATGTTGGTAGCTGGTACGAGATTGCCTTGCTGCCCAATCGGTTCGAGCGCCAATGCGTGTCCGACACGCAAGCGCATTACACCGCCCAGGATGGAGGCATCCGGGTGCTCAATCGCTGCCGCAAGGCCGATGGCCGTGTTGACTCCGCAGAAGGGCGCGCGAAGATCGTGGCCGCCAGCGGCAATGCCAAGCTCAGGGTCACCTTCTTCTGGCCGTTCTACGGCGACTACTGGATCCTTGCGCTCGATGACGACTACAGCGAGGTGCTGGTGGGCACGCCAGACCGGCGCTATGGCTGGATCTTGGCGCGCCGCCCGGACCTGCCGGAGGCCCGCGCGCAGGCGCTGCTGGTGCGGGCAAGAGCCCTGGGCTTCGACGTTGCCGCCTTCAGGCGGGTACCCCAAATCCAGCCCCTGGATGGTGCTTCATGAGAAGCGATTGAACACACCGCGCCCATGCCTATGTCCGCTCGAAAGACCCTGTCGATGGTCGTTTCCCTGTTGGCCTTCCAGAGTGCCTGGTTGGCCTGCGTGATCGGCGCAGCGCGCGGCACGCCCAGGTTCGGACTCGCGCTGGTGGCGCTCGTCTGGGGTGTGCAGTTTGTGCTCAGTCCCGCCCGCTGCCAGGTCCTCGTTCTCACCAGCGCCGCCATCGTGCTTGGCCTGCTGTGGGATACGGCCATGGTTAGAAGTGGCGTTGTTGTGTACGCATCGCCCGGCCCACTTCCCGAGTGGGCGCCCGGCTGGATTCTGGCGTTGTGGATCCTCTTGGCAACGCTCCTGCAAGAACCGCTGCACTGGCTGCACGGCCGATGGCTGTTGGCCGCGTTGCTCGGCGGCCTGGGTGGACCGCTCTCATACTGGAGTGCAGTCCGGCTGGGCGCGGGAGACTTCCACGACCTACCACTAGCTCTCGTAGTGCTGGGGATGGGCTGGGCCATCATGACACCGGGGTTGACCGAATTTGCACGCTGGCTAGCCGCCCGCCCGCTCCATTGCCATCTACGCTCAAGTGATTGAGCGCCTTCCTATCGGCGTTGTTCGTTGGTTCCCAAGGCAGCTGCCGTCGATCTGTCGACGCGGCCGATCCAGCGGTCTGCTGCGGGCTGGCCGCCGACTTGCTACGCCTTAGGCCGAGCAGATTGCCGCCCGAGAGTTGTTGGGGGCAATCGTGACGACTTGTGCATTGCCAAGCGACCGGACTCCCTTGCTATTTCGGGCGCCACAACCACTCTTGAAATGTATTGGCTTGCTCCTAGCTAGGGTCCAACCGGCTGGATGTCCCGGCCGGTGAACACCACTGAACGGAGATCAAGCCATGTTTTATTCATTGCTGACCCATCCGAACAGCCTGTTCGGACAAGTCGATCGTCTGCAACGCGAGCTCGACGACATCTTCGGCGGCTCGGGGCTGCCCAGCAGCATCCGCTCGGTCGCGAGCGGCACCATGCCGCAGATCAACGTGGGGCGCACACCCCAGAGCGTGGAGATCTACGCCTTCGCGCCCGGCCTGGACGCCAGCAAGATCGAGGTCACCCTGGATCGTGGCGTGCTGCGTCTGTCCGGAGAGCGCGTGCAGCCGGCCGCTGACAGCGAGCGCCGGCGCTTTTATGCACGGGAGCGCACCTCCGGGCGCTTCGACCGCAGCGTCACGCTGCCCGATGACGTCGATCCCGACCAGGTCAAGGCCAGCTACCGCGACGGGGTGCTGCAGGTCAGCATCGCGCGCCGGGACGCCGCGCAACCCAAGCGCATCGCCATCCAGTAACGCCTTCATCGAGGAGAAACACCATGAGCAAGGAGATCACCCAGAGCGACAAGCAACAGACGGCACTGGACAGCACCGCCAATGAACGCGCGGTCACACCGGCTGTCGACGTCTTCGAGGACGAGACTGGCATCACGCTGCTGGCCGACATGCCCGGCGTCCCCCGCGACCAGCTCGAGCTGCATGTGGAGGGCGACACCCTCCTCATCGAGGGGCGGGTGCAGCCCCAAACGCCGGACGGCTTGGAGGCCATCTACGCCGAGCTGCGCGTGCCGCGCTGGCGCCGCAGCTTCACGCTTAGCCGAGAGCTCGACACGTCCAAGATCGACGCGAACTTGAAGGACGGTGTGCTGACGCTGCGTATTCCTAAGCAGGCGCATGCGCAGCCCCGACGCATCGCCGTCAACGCGGGCTGATCGGGGAGCCGAAACCATGCCAACCTCGTAGAGCAGTTGAAGCGTGGCGCCCGCCCGGCCTGGGAATCGCTGACGGAGGGCGGGCTGTAAAGGCACTCATCGCGGGTGCCTCCAACTGGGCTCAGATGGGCTTCCGGCTGGTACTCGACTAGCGGCAACGGTTCGCTTTGCTCGTGCACGCCGGGATGCTCCAGCACCGCATCCAGGAAAACCGGTCGACTGCACCCCCTCAGACCATTCGACGGGAACCGGGCCCGGCGAAAGTGCATCTGCGCCAGGGGCATGTCGGTGAGTGACCGGTAGACGGACGACAGCGTGCATTCAGCCCCCGTCGATGAAGGACTGGAGACGCTGCGAAGCTGCCGGTGGCGACATCGCATCGGCCCGGTGCGATGCGCATGCGTAGCGGTCTGGCCTTCTCAGGGATGTCCGACGGACTTTATGTGTTGGAGCCAGGACGTTCGACTCACGCCGGGTCAGGCCTGCCGCTGGTGGGAACGCACAACCGGGCCACCGCGAGGCGCTCTCCCACCGTCAGCGTGAATGTCCAGCCAAACCGCTCGCAGATCCGATGCGCGATCTGGGTCCCAATCCCGAAGCCTGCCGTCGATGGCGTGTCAGGAAGCCCGTTCCGCACCTCGATGCTGCACTCGTCGACGACCACTTCGATGCGATCCGGGCCACCGTGGAAGACGGCGTTCTTCAGCATGTTGGCCACGAGCACGTGGACCGTCGTCGCAGGGGCCGAAAGCAACAGGGGATGCCGCTCCACGACCGAGAACGCATGGCTCGGGCTCTCGCCCATGAGATGGCGGATCAAGGATCTCACCCACGCTTCATCGATCGACAGCGCGTCCGACACCGGCCGGACCGTGTCGCCGGACAGTTGCAGGAACGTGTCAACCAGTGCGTGCATGTCACGCAGCCCCCGGTGGGCACGCTCGATCGCCGGCCCCTGCTCCGGCCTGCCGTGCGCCTCGATGCGCTCAAGAGCCGCCTGCACGACCGCCGCCGGCGTACGCAGCTCATGGCTCGCGAAGCGGGTGAAACTGCGCTCCCGATCCAGGGCGTCCGCAGTTCTCTGCAGTGCGCTGTTGATCTGGACGACGAGGGCCTCGATCTCGACGGGGGAATTGGCTGGCAGTGCAACCTTCTCGAGGCTTCGGGGATCGCGCGCCGAGACCAGGCGCCCCACCTCGAGCATCGGCGCGGTGACCCGTCCGGTGATCCTCTTGCACAGCCACAGCACCAGAAGGCCGAACGGAACGATGCCTATCAGGTACCAGACGAAGACCTGAGACTCGATGGTCTCGTCCGGTTTGACCTCGGCGTGGGACTCGACAACGTAGAAGGCGCGGCCGGTCGCATGGGGCTGCGCGAGGACGTAGTAGTCCAGGGGCTCGCTACCGAGCTCGAAGATGCCGCGCTTGTCCGGCGACAACATCCGCTGCAGCTCGGGTGGGAGCAGCTCATAGCGGGGATAGATGACGGTGACGGGATCGATCCCGAGCGGCGCCTCCAGCTTCGCCTGCTTGCCCCAGTGGTCGCCGATGTGCTGCAGGCGGCGCTCGGTCTGGAAGTCCGAGCCCAGGTGCAGCGCCCCCTTCACGAGAAACGCGTTCACCATGAACGTCAGCACGAGGATCAACAGCAGCAGATGCCACATCCTCGCGAACAGCGTCTGTGACCGCTCGAAGGTGGAGACGAAGCTTGCCATCAGGGCTCCAGGCAATAGCCTTGCTTGCCTCGCGTCTGGATGACCGCGCTGCCTCCAGCGTTGTGGATCAGCCGGCGAAGCTGGTAGAGATGCGTGCGCAATGCGTCGCTTGCAGGCCGGTCATCATCGCCCCACAAGGCGCTCTCGAGCTCATCGCGCGAGACGACGCGTGGCGCGTGTCGCATCAGGGTGTGAAGAAGACGTCCCTGGAGCGGCGTCAGCGTGCAGGTCTCGCCCGACGAGATCAGCAGCTTCCATTGCCTGGTGTCCAAGGTGAGGCCGGCGCCCTGGACGACGCCGACACTGTTCGGGACGGTCAGGAACCTTCGAATCGCGGCCCGGACGCGGGCGACCAGCACCCTGGACTCGAAGGGTTTGACGATGTAGTCGTCGGCTCCCCTGTCGAGCCCCTCGACAACCTGGTCCGGCGAGCCTTGGGCGGTGAGCATCAGGATGGGTGAACGAAAACCATCGCTGCGCAGTCGCGTGCAGACGTCGAATCCGCTGATGCGCGGGAGACCTACATCCAGCAGCACCGCATCGAACGGAGGTGACGTGCTCTCCACCAGTCGCAGCGCCTGCGCACCATCGCTTGCGTAGTCCGGATCGAACCCGGACTCTTCCAGCGTCTCCAGGATCGAGGCGGCCAGGTCTCGGTTGTCTTCGACGAGCAGAACACGTTCGCGATGCATCACGGGACTCATGCCTTCCATTCTGGCCCTTGCCAGTTGATTCACTCAAGCTGCCTGCAAAAGGGGGCTCGGGACGCTCGGCGAACTTCACGATTGCTTCACGCATCGGGTGCCCCACTGCACTCACCGATCGGCCACGACACGCCTGTCGTTCGTGTCATGCACCGCGACAGGTCGCTGGCCGGTTCAACCCACCACTGGAGTTCCATGATGTCCCGCATTCGTCCCGTCGTCAGAGCCGGCGTCCTCGCCCTGGGCCTGCTCACGCTGTTCTCCGCCCAGGCCGACGAGGAGCGGCAAGGCTCGCAATGGGGCCTCGGCCTCGTGACCCTGTACGACCGCAAGCCTTATCGAAGCTTCGACAACAAGGCGAAGGTACTGCCCTTCGTCTTCTACGAGAGCCGCTGGGTCAGCCTGATCGGACCGACCCTCGACCTGAAGCTGGTGTCGACCGACTCGCTGTCGTTCAGCGCGCGGCTGCACTACGCCGGCGACGGGTACGAAGCCGATGACTCCCCCTACCTGGCCGGCATGGCCGAGCGCAAGGAGAGCTTCTGGGTCGGCGGCGCGAGCAGCCTGAACACCGAGCTTGCAACCCTGTCGGTCGAACTGCTGGGAGACGCCTCCCGCAAGAGCAAGGGGAAACGCGCCAGCCTGAGCATCGAACGCGAGTTCAAGGCCGGAGACTTCGACTTCACGCCGCGCCTCGCCGTCCATCGCTTCGACGGCAAGTACGTCAACTACTACTACGGCGTGCGCGCGGATGAATCCACCTCGACGCGTGGGGTTTACCTGGGCAAGTCCGCGACGAACGTTGAAGCTGGCGTGCGGATCGGCTATTCGCTCGCACCGCATCACAAGCTGTCGCTCGACCTGAGCACGACCCGCCTGGGCGCCAGCATCGAGGACAGCCCCTTGGTGGAGCGTTCCAGGCAAGACGGCGTCCGATTCGGCTACATGTATCTCTTCTGAGCGATGCAGGCCGCAAGCCCTTCAGGTCGCCTGTCGAAGGCGATGGTTCTGCTCATCGCCGCTTTGCTGACGCTGCGCCTGTTCGCCATGGCCTGGCTGCCGTTGATGGAGACCACCGAGGCGCGCTATGCCGAGATCGGCCGCAAGATGCTCGAACTCGGCGACTGGATCACGCCTTGGCACGACTACGGCGTGCCGTTCTGGGCCAAGCCGCCATTGTCGTTCTGGCTCACCGCGGCCAGCATGAAGGTGTTCGGCGTCAACGAGTTCGCGGCCCGGCTGCCCCACTTCCTCTGCATGCTGTTCGTTGCCGCAGCATGCGGCCGCCTGGCGGCGTCACGCCGCGACACCCCACCGCTGGCCACCCTCGGCCTGCTGTGCGGCGCGTCCCTGTCCCTGGTATCGGCCGGCGCCGTGATGACCGACGAAACCCTCGTGGTCGGCACCACGCTCGCGCTGTGCGGCCTGTGGCAGGCCTTGCACGGGCCGCGGTATCGCGACGGCGCCATCCTGCTGTTTGCCGGCCTGGCGATCGGACTGCTGGCCAAGGGCCCGCTGGTACTCGTGCTGGCAGGCTTTCCGACGGCCGCCTGGGCGGTGTGGACAGGGCAGGGGCGCCGCCTGCTGAGGGACGTCCCGTGGATTCCGGGGCTGGCAGCGACGACCGCGGCCGCCGCCTGGTGGTACATCGCGGCAGAACTGAAGACGCCCGGCTTCATCGACTACTACATCGTCGGTGAACATTGGCACCGCTTCCTCACGCCGGGATGGTCCGGCGACCGCTATGGCTTTGCCCATGCCTTTCCCCCGGGAACGATCTGGCTCTTCGCCCTGGTTGCGACGCTGCCCTGGCCGCTGCTGCTGCTGGCCGCTGCATCCACGCCTCGTGTGGCACGGACCGAGCCTGCCAGCCCCGATGTCGACACGCGCTCATGGCAAGCCTACCTCGCGTGCTGGTCACTGGCGCCGCTCGTGTTCTTCACGGCGGCGCGCAACGTCATCCTGCCGTATGCGCTGCCGGCCCTCCCGGCGATGGCGTTGCTGGCCAGCCATTGGCTGTGGCGTCGCGTCGGCCCGGAACGCAAGCACGCCTGGATTGCCGGGGGGCTGGCACTGTCGACCGCCGGTGTGCTGGGACTCCTCATCCACGCCGAGCGTGCGGGCACGTTTGGCAGCAGCTCCGCCAAGGCCGTTGTCAGCGCCTGGGAAGCGCAGCGTCACCAGGATGCCGAGCCGCTGGTGTTCGTGACCGAACGGCTCCACTCGGCTTCGTTCTACAGCGCAGGCCGGGCGGAGTTCGCCACCTCCCCGGCTGAGGCGCTGAAGCGCCTGGCACCGAACGGCGGTTTTGTCGCGCTGCGCGGTGACGACACCAACGTCCTTGCAAGGTTCGACTGCGTCACGCAGCGGACCGACGTCGGCGGCTTCGTCCTGCTTCGCGTGCGCGAGAGCATCTCGGCATCTTGTTCAGCGAACGAATGCGCGCCCGCGATCGTCGCGACTGAACAGCACCAGCATCAGTGCCAACCATGAAGCTTGTTCTGGCCGCACTGGTCCTGTCCGCGACTGTCGTCGGTGTGATCTGGGCCTCGAAAGATCCTGCGCCGGAAATGCAGGCCGCGAAGGCGGCGCCTCGGCCGACCCTGACGGTGACCGTCACCTTGCCTCGAGCGGACAGGCTGCCCGTCCGTCTCGCCGCGACGGGCAACGTGGTCGCATGGCAAGAGGCGATTGTCGGCGCCGAGGCCAACGGCTTGCGCCTGTCAGGCGTTTTCGCGAATGTCGGGGACCCGGTGCGGCGCGGGGCCTTGTTGGCCACCTTCACGCCCGAGACCGTTGCCGCAGAACTGGAACAGAGCCGCGCCGCCGTGGCGGAGGCGACCGCCACGTTTGCAGACGCGTCCGCAACCGCGCAACGAGCGCGGACGCTCGAAGCGACCGGGGCGCTTTCTGCACAACAGGTCCAGCAACGTCTCACGGCCGAGCGGATCTCCAAGGCGAAGATGGACGCCGCGCAGGCTGCCTCCCGGCTGCAGGAGATTCGCCTTGCGCAGACCCGTGTCCACGCCCCTGACGATGGCGTCATCTCGATGCGAAGCGCCACCGTGGGCGCCGTGATGCCTGCCGGCCAGGAGATGTTCAGGATCATCCGCCAGGGCCGGCTCGAGTGGCACGCCGAGATTCCTGCCGCCGATCTCCCGCGCGTGAGATCCGGCCAGAAGGTCATCATCCAGTCGGAGGGAAACGAGCCCATGGCAGGCCAGGTGCGAGTGCTGGCGCCGTCAGTGAACACGCAGACCAGAAGCGGCCTGGCGATGGTCGACCTGCCCTCCGATGGCAGCCTCCGCGCCGGCATGTTCGCCCGCGGGGAGATCGAGATCGGGGAGGGAGGGCCGACGCTCACCCTGCCCCAGACGGCCGTCGTGCAACGGGACGGCTTCGACTACGTCATGCGACTCGGCGCCGAGGGAAGGGTCATGCAGACCAAGGTGACGCTGGGACGTGCTGCAGGCCATCGGGTCGAGATCCTGGCCGGGATCGACTCGAGCAGCAAGGTGGTGGCCACCGGCGCGGGCTTCCTCAGCGATGGGGACGTGGTCCGCGCGGTCGCCGGGCCGAACGGCCAGTGAGGGAGGCCATCTTGAATCTCAACGTGTCATCGTGGTCCATCCGCAACCCGATCCCGGGCATGCTTCTGTTCGTCGTGCTGACCTTCCTCGGCATCGTCGGCTTCCGCGCCATGAAGGCCCAGAACTTCCCGGACGTCGAGGTGCCGGAGGTCCTGGTCTCGGCGTCGCTGCCGGGCGCATCGCCCTCGCAACTCGAGAACGACGTCGCGATCAAGATCGAGAACGCAATCGCCGGATTGCAAGGGCTCAAGCACATCAAGACCACGCTGACCGACGGCTCGGTCAACATCACCGTCGAGTTCCAGCTCGAGAAGCCCGCGCAGGAAGCCGTCGACGATGTCCGCGACGCTGTGGCGCGGGTGCGTGCGGACCTGCCGGCGGGGTTGCGCGACCCCACCGTCAAGAAGGCCGAGTTTGCGACGTCACCGATCCTCACCTACACGGTCGCCTCCTCGCAGATGGACGAAGAGGCCCTCTCATGGTTCGTGGACGACACCGTCGGCAAGACGCTTCTTGCCGTGCGGGGTGTCGGCGCGGTGTCCAGGGTGGGCGGCGTGAACCGCGAGATCAGGGTCGAGCTCGATCCTGCGAAGCTGATGGCCTTGAAGGTCAGTGCGGGCGACATCTCGCGACAGCTGCGGGCGGTGCAGCAGGAGTCGGCGGCGGGCCAGGCCAACCTGGGAGGCCGCGAGCAGTCGGTTCGAACCATCGCGACAGCGCTGACGGCACATGACATCGGGGGCATGGACCTGGCGCTCAGCGACGGCCGACGCATCAGGCTCGACCAGGTCGCGCGGGTGCTCGACACCGTCGCGGACCAGCGCTCAGCCGCACTGCTGGACGGACATCCGGTGGTCGGGTTCGAGGTCACGCGAGCCCGCGGCGCTGGAGAACTGGAAGTCGCTTCCGCCGTACGCGATGCCCTGGCGAAACTTCGCACGGCGAATCCCGGCATCGAGTTGCGCGAGGTGATCGACTACGTCCAGCCCGTCAAGGAGAACTACGACGGATCGATGCAACTCCTCTGCGAGGGCGCTGTCCTCGCAGTGATCGTCGTGCTGCTGTTCCTGCGCGACTGGCGCGCGACCGCCGTGTCAGCCCTTGCCGTGCCACTCTCCGTCATCCCGACGTTCGCGGTCATGCACCTGTTGGGCTTCAGCCTCAACATCGTGACCTTGCTGTCGCTCTCGCTGATCGTCGGCCTCCTGGTAGACGATGCCATCGTCGAGATCGAGAACATCACACGCCACCTTCGCATGGGAAAGACACCCCGTGCGGCCGCGGTGGAGGCCGCGGACGAGATCGGCCTGGCGGTGATCGCGACGTCTTTCACGCTCATTGCCGTCTTCTTGCCGACAGCGTTCATGCAGGGTGCCGCTGGGCGATTGTTCGTTCAGTTCGGGTGGACCGCTGCCATTGCGGTCTTCTTCTCGCTCGTCGTCGCTCGTGTGCTCACGCCGATGATGGCCGCAAATCTTCTGACCCCGCCGAAAGGCGCCCGACCGCCACAGACCCGATGGATGGGTCTCTATGCCCGGTGGGTGGTTTCGTGCCTGAGGTACCGGGGGGTCACCTTGGGAGCCGCGTTCGCGTTCTTCGCCCTCGGACTGCTGCTGGCGACAAGGATCCCGGGCGAGTTCCTGCCATCGGACGATGTGGCACAGACTCAGGTCATACTCAGCTTGCCGCCGGGAAGCACGTTGACGGACACGCTCGCCGCCGCTGAAGCAGCACGCCGCATGGTCGGCACGAACGAGCACGTCAAGACGGTCTACACCGCGATCGGTGGTGGCATCACCGAGACGGGTCCGGGTGCATCGGGTGCGGCGCCGGTGGCCATGCAAACGGCTGTAATGACCATCACCCTGTCCCATCGCGACGAAAGGCCAGGCCTCAGCAGGCAGCGAATCGAAGGACAGCTGCGCGAGGCACTGGAGCTGCTGCCAGGGGTCCGAGTCCAGGTCAACCGGGGTGGCTCGGACGAGGGCTACGTCGTCGTGCTGACAGGGTCCGACAGCCGCGTGCTCACCGAGCATGCCGCGCTCGTTGAACGAGAGCTCAGAACGCTGCCTGGCGTCGGTGCCGTCACGTCGAGCGCGGGACTGCTCCAGCCCGAACTCGTTGTCCGGACCGACTTCGCCCGGGCGGCGGACCTGGGTGTGACCTCCGCGGCCATCTCGGACACACTGCGCACCGCGACATCCGGTGATTTCGATCAGGAGTTGGCCAAGCTCAACCTCAGCAAGCGGCAGGTACCGATCGTCGTCAGGATGGCGAACGCCGGTCGCCAGGACATCGAGACGCTGCGGCAACTGCCCGTCCCTGGCGCACGCGGACACGTTCCACTCGCAAGCGTCGCATCACTCGCGACCGGCAGCGGTCCCGCGCAGATCACCCGCCATGACCGTGCCCGCAACATCGACCTCGCGGTGGAATCGAATGGCACGCCGACCGGTGAGATGGAAGAAGCGGCACGCTCCCTGCCCAGCCTGCAGCACCTTCCACCCGGGGTGAGTCAAGGCGCATCCGGCGAAGCGGAGGCGATGGACGAACTCTCGCAGGGCTTCGGCACCGCCATGGTGACGGGGGTGCTGTGCATCTACGTCGTCCTGGTCCTGCTTCTCAAGGACTTCGTGCAACCCATGACCATCCTGGTGGCACTTGTCCTCTCGATCCCGGGCGCGTTCGTTGCGCTCCATCTCGCCGGGGCGACGATGTCGGTGCCGTCAATGATCGGCCTGATCATGCTGATGGGCATTTCGACGAAGAACTCCATTTTGATCGTCGACTATGCCGTCATGGCCCGTTTGCAGGGTGGACTGACGCGTGACAGGGCCATTGTGGATGCCTGTCGCAAACGCGCGCGTCCGGTGGTCATGACCACCCTGGCCATGGGTGTCGGGATGCTGCCCGTGGCCCTCGGTTGGGGAGGCGATCCCAGTTTCCGTTCCCCGATGGCGGTGGTCGTGATCGGTGGACTGATGTCCTCGACGGTTCTCAGCTTGTTCGTGATCCCCGTCGTCTACACGTGCCTGGATGACCTCGTCGCGTGGCTGCGCACCCGCAGCGTGGTGATGCGCCACAAGAATCCACCGGCAGCGACGTCCTGACCCATGCCGGTTGAACATCGTCAACTCGGCAGACCCGAACGGTGCGGTTCCCATCGCTCGAATCGCTCAGTAAACTTCATCTCTCATTCCTCGCTTGATCCTCACCTTGGCTTCATCCGCACACCGTCCTGCACGCGCTCTGTTCACCTTCGGCTACGAGGGTCTGTCGATTGACGCGTTCATCGAGCGCCTCAAGGAGGCGCACATCGAGCTGATCGTGGATGTGCGCGAGCTGCCGCTGTCGCGCAAGAAGGGCTTCTCCAAGACATCCTTCCGTGAGGCGTTGGCGGCGGAGGGCATCGCCTACGAGCACCGTCCGGCGCTCGGTTGCCCGAAGCCCGTTCGGAATCGCTACAAGGTGGATGGCGACTGGCAGGCCTACACCCGCGGGTTCCTCGCGTACCTGGCCACCCAGAAGGCCGAGATCGCTGACCTGACCCAAACGGCGCTCGCTCAGAGCGCTTGCCTCGTGTGCTTCGAAGCCGATTTCGGCTTTTGCCACCGCACTTACGTGGCTCGCGCCGCTCGCCAGGACGGTGCTCTGGCCGTGCAGCATCTGACCGCTAGAACAGTGGTTGCTGACGCACCAGCGCGTCTGGCAGCCTAGGTGCGTAGAGCACGCTGACGATCAACCACTGCTTGGGAAAGCGGTGGATGGTGCCCAGCAGGAAGAGCACGTCTCGATCGCCGAACTCCGTCAGGAACTTCTGGCGAAACGCATCCTGCCAGTCGTCGCGACGATGCACGTTCCAGTACAGGGCACCGGCCTCCCAGTCCACGAGTTTGTGCCGGAACTCGGCCGATCCAGCCTCAGTCTGGCATTCGTAGCGGTAGTGGAAGTCGTACGGCAACTTCTTCAGCGTCTTCAACGAGCGCTGATCTTCGTTGGCATCGAACAAGTTGCCCTGCTGCTGCTCCTGCAGCAACTTTGCCTTCTCATCCTCGGTCCATTCCGCGTTGTCCACGGGTGTGATGTCCAGGCCCAGCAGCCGGCTCGGACGCACGAGACCCAGCGTCACGCCATCGGTCGCACGTGCCGCATCCAGCGCGTCGAAAGAGTTGAAAACCGGCACGCCCTTGATCGCCTCTCGCCGAGCAATCCAATAGTCGCGTGTGGACAAGGGCTCGCCTTCCAGTTCGATCGTGTCGACCGAGATGCGGTGACTCTCCGGCCGGGCATCGTCCTGCGCGCGTCGCACCCGAGCGCGGACCCACTGCCACTTCTTGAACTGCTGATCATCCTCAACCAGCCGGAAGGGAACTGGGAACAGGCGGACCAGTCTGCCGTCCTCGGCCATGCCGGCCACACAAGAGGTCTCGACGTAACGCGCACTGGGCGACGGATAGGTCTTGCAGAGGATCAGGATGCGTTGGTGGTCTGTTGCCATTCAAAACTCCCTGTGATGCCGCAGGACCACGGCGTGTTGATCAAAACCTGAGTTGCGTGCAGATGGCGAAGAGTTCCGTGGCCTTTGCAAAGATACAGTGTTGACCAGCGGGTTATCCCTCTGCAGACGGTCCATCGCATCCCCAACAATCAGTGGAACCGCTTCCATACTTGACCGTCCACCCTTGGACGCGCCTTGACGAGAAAGCGGATGCCGGACCGACCGCCATTCCAAGGATTCCGAGGAGACACCATGAATTCCAAGCACCTTGCCCGGCACGGTGCCGCGGCCCTGGGCGTGCTGAGCGCGCTGCTGGCCGCCGCCTGCGGGGGAGGCGGCTCGGCCGCGGCTGAAGAAGCGAGCCCGCTCGCCACCCGCACCCGGTCCGAGAAGAGCGCCGCCGTCATCCCACCCGCCCCCACCTACACCGATTGGCCGGCCGTCACCAGCGCGATCGCGCGCGATCCGGCGATGGAGTCGCGCATCGCGCAGATCGTCGCGGCGATGACGATCGAGCAGAAGGTCGGGCAGATGACGCAGCCCGAGATCAAGAGCATCACGCCCGACCAGGTGCGGCAGTTCTTCATCGGCTCGGTGCTGAACGGCGGCGGCTCGTGGCCGAACGGCGACAAGCACGCGAGCGCCGCCGCCTGGGTGGCGCTGGCCGACCAGTACTACAACGCGTCGATGGCCACTTCGATGGCCACGAAGATCCCCATCATCTGGGGCACCGACGCGATCCACGGCCACAGCAACGTCTACCAGGCCACGCTGTTCCCGCACAACATCGGGCTGGGCGCGGCGCATGACCCGGCGCTGGTGCAGCAGATCGGCGCGGCGGTCGGCCAGGCGGTGCGCGCCACCGGCATCAACTGGATCTTCGGGCCGACCCTCGCGGTCGTGCGCGACGACCGCTGGGGCCGCACCTACGAGAGCTTCTCGGAGGATCCGTCCCTCGTGCGCGCCTACGCCGGCGCCTACGTGACCGGCCTGCAGGGCAGCTTCGCGAGCGACACCAACGTGGTCGCGACCGCCAAGCACTTCATGGGCGACGGCGGCACCGACCAGGGTGTCGACCAGGGCGTGACGACGGCGTCCACCGCCGACATGATCAACATCCACGGCCAGGGCTACTACAGCGCGCTGGGCGCCGGGGCGCAGACGGTGATGGCGTCCTTCAACAGCTGGACGAATGCGGCCGCCGGCATCAACGTCGGCAAGATGCACGGCAGCAGGCAGATGCTGACCGACATCCTGAAGACCAAGATCGGCTTCGACGGCTTCGTCGTGTCCGACTGGAACGGCATCGGCCAGGTGCCCGGCTGCAGCAACGCGAGCTGCGCGCAGGCGATCAACGCCGGCATCGACATGGTGATGGTGCCCGACGAGTGGCAGGCCTTCATCAGCAACACCTCGGCCCAGGTGCGCTCGGGGGCAATCCCGATCGCGCGCATCAACGACGCGGTGACGCGCATCCTGCGCGTCAAGATGCGCTCGGGGCTGTTCAACGGGCGCAAGCCGTCGCAATCCGCCGGGGCCGGTGTCCAGGGCCAGCTGGCGGCCCGTGCGCTGGCGCGCGACGCGGTGCGCAAATCGCTGGTGCTGATCAAGAACAACGGCGAGCTGCTGCCGTTGGCACGCGGGCGCAGGACGCTGGTGGTCGGCAAGAGCGCCAACAGCATCTCGAACCAGTCGGGCGGCTGGTCGCTGACCTGGCAGGGCACCGGCAACAGCAATGCCGATTTCGCCGGCATCAGCGACACCGTGCTGGCCGGCATCCAGGAGGCCGCCGGCAGCGCCAACGTCGAGTACAGCGCGACCGGCACCGACAAGAACCCGGCCAACTACGACGTGGTGATCGCGGTGATCGGCGAGACGCCGTATGCCGAAGGCGCCGGCGACCTCAAGGGCAGCCGCACGCTGGCGCACGCGGCCAACTACCCGGAAGACCTGGCGGCGCTGAACGCGGTGTCGGGCAAGGGCAAGCCGGTGGTGACGCTGCTGCTGGCGGGGCGGCCGCTGTACGCGAACGACCTGATCAACAAGTCCGATGCCTTCGTCGCCGGCTGGCTGCCGGGCACCGAGGGCAAGGGCGTCAGCGACGTGATCTACCGCACTGCGCAGGGTGCGGTCGGCTTCGACTTCAACGGCACGCTGTCGTTCTCGTGGCCGGCCTCGGCCTGCCAGACGCCGCTGAACCTCGGCGACGGCCAGCAGCCGCAGTTCGCCCCCGGCTACGGACTGACGTATGCAAGCACCGCCAGCATCGGCACGCTGCCGACACCGGCCGTGCCCTCGGTCTGCGGCCAGGGTAGCGGCACGCTGGTGCTGTTCAACCAGGGCGACGTCGCGCCCTTCGCACTGAACGTCAACACCGCCGCCAACAACTGGGCCAGCGTGCCGGTCGGCAGCGACCTGAACGCGACGCTCAACGTGCCGGCCGCCGGCACGCCGGCGATGCGCGTGCAGACCACGCAGATCAACACGCAGCAGGACGCCAAGCTGGTCACCTGGTTCTCGCAGGGCCAGATCTTCTCGAAGGCGGCGAGCGGCCAGAACCTCTCGGGCTACACCGACGGCACGCTGGAGTTCGACACCGTGGTCTCGCAGGCGCCTGCCGCCGCGGTGCAGTTGCACATGGATTGCGGCTACCCCTGCCGCGGCACGGTGGACCTGACGCAGACGCTGCGCAGCCTGCCGCTGAACGTCAGGCAGACGCTGAAGATCCCGCTCAGCTGCTTCGCGTCGGCCGGCGCCAACCTCGCGAGCATCGACACGCCGTTCAGCATCGAGTCGATGGGCGCGATGGCGCTGGCGTTCACCAACCTGAAGGTGGTCAAGGGCGGCGCACTGGCCGGCGGGGTCTCGGGCTGCTCGGGGCAGCAGGGCAGCTTTGCGCTGTTCGGGCCGAACGGCGTCGCACCGGGCTTCGGCTTCAGCAGCTGGCAGAGCACGGCGGGCCATGTCAGCTGGCAGGTGATCCCGGTGGGTGCGGCCCCGGCCGAGATCCGCATGCAGTTCTCGAACACCGTGGGCGCCAACGGCATGGTGTTCATCAGCGGGCCCGCGACCGACCTGTCGGCGTACAGGGCCGGGCGGCTGACGCTGGAGGTCTACCCCTACCTCTACGGCAGCAACACCTCGGACCTGACCCTCAAGCTGGAAAGCGGCGCCGGTTGCGCAACCGCCGACATCTCGATCGGCCGGCCGCCGCTTGGCGCGTGGGCCACGGTGTCGGTGCCGATGAGCACGGTGCTGGCAGGTGCCGCAGCCTGCCTGGACCTGGCGCGCATCGGCAGCTTCTCGGTGTTTCCGCACTGGAACGACCAGCGCGGCGTGCAGATGACGGTGCGCAACGTGGCCTTGCGTCCCTGACGACTTCTTGCAGGGTCAACGAGCGCCGCGGAGATAGCTGCGCTCGCGCGGGCGGTTCGGATCGTCCTTCGGGCCGGCGTCGGTATCGCCCCCCTGTGCGACGGGGTTCGATGCCGCGGCGGGCGCCGCGGCCGCCGGCACCACCCGGCTGCTCATCAGGCGCTCGGCCAGCGTGATCAGGGCCGGGTCGCCGATGTCCGTGCAAAGCGCCCAGATCTCCACCGCGTAGTCGGTGTCGGACAGCAGGCGATCAGCCTCGACGGGGATCTGGTGCCGCAGCAGGGCCAGCCGCAGCCGCATCGCGATCACGCCCGAGGACATGAGGGAGCTCACTATTCGATCCGCTCGCCGTGCTGGGACACATCCAGCCCGACGGCCTCCTCGCTGCGCTTGATCCGGACGCCGGCGAACCAGTCGAGCCCCTTCATCAGCAGCCAGCTGACCGCGAAGCTGTAGACGAGAACCGCCATGACACCGATCGCTTCCGCCTGCGGCTGGCCGGCGCCGCCCGCAAGCTTCGCGTCGATGAAGAAGGGCGTCAGCAGCGAACCGGCGATGCCGACGACGCCGTGGATCGCGAACACGTCCAGCGAGTCGTCGATGTTGATCAGGGGCTTGATCCAGCTCAGCGACGCGAACGCGACGAGGCCGCCGACGGCACCGAACAGGTAGGCCGCGTTCACGCTGACGAATCCGGCAGCGGGCGTGATCGCCACCAGGCCGGCGACGGCGCCGGTGGACATGCCGACCAGGCTCGCCTGGCCCTTCAGAACCCACTCGCACAGCACAAAGACGACCGCGGCCAGCGCCGCTGCGATCTGCGTGTTGACCATCGCCAGTGCGGCTGCGCCATTGGCCGCAAAGGCGGAACCGCCATTGAAGCCGAACCAGCCGATCCACAGCAAGCCTGCGCCGATCAGCATGTAGGCGAGGTTCGAGGGGACCATCGGCTCGCGGCCGTAGCCGTGCCGCGGTCCGGCCACGAGGGCGCAGGCCAGGCCCGCCGCACCGGCGCTGACGTGCACGACCATGCCGCCGGCGAAGTCGCGCACGCCCAGGTCGTACAGCCAGCCCTCGGGGTGCCACACCCAGTGCGCCACCGGCGCATAGACGGCCAGCGACCACAGGCCGCAGAACATCGCGGCGATGCTGAATTTCACCCGCTCGGCGAACGAGCCGACGATCAGCGCCGCGGTGATGATCGCAAAGGCGGCCTCGAACAGCGCGAACGCCGGCGCAGGGATCTGCGGAGCCATCGCGTGCACGGGGACCCGGTCGCCCAGCGGCATGAACTCGAGGCTGAAGCCGTTGCCGAAGAAGCCCGCCCACGGCGACCCCGAGCCGAAAGCGATCGTGTAGCCCGCCAGGAACCACAGCACGCTGGTGACCGCGGCCACGATGAACACCTGCGTCATCGTGCCCAGGATGTTCTTCTTGCGCACCAGCCCGCCATAGAAGAAGGCCAGGCCCGGCAGCGTCATCATCAGGACGAGCGCCGTGCTGGCCAGCATCCACGCGGTGTCGCCGGCCGAGATCGCACTCGCCGCCGCGGTCTGCGGTGCGGCGCTGGCGGCGGAGGTTCCCAGCAAGGCCATCGCGCCGGCGGCGATCAGGCGATGGGGGCGTGGACGGTGGGCGTCGGTTGGTTGAGTTTGAGAGCGCATGGGGCATTGCACCAGCCGTCGCGCCCGAGGTCTTGATCAAGTCCTGATGGCGGCGGCATCCCGTTCGGCGCCGTCAACAACGTCACACATGACCTGGTCGCCTTCACGACCCCGACGTGACGCAGGCAAGGCAGCACGCCTGCTCCATACTGCGCCGGTGCGCGAACTCGAACAGATCCTGATCCTCTTCGTGGCGGCCGTGGCGCTGGCGGCGGCGGCTCGCCGCGCAGGCGCGCCGTACCCGGTCTTCCTCGCCATCGGCGGCGCGCTGCTGGCCCTGATTCCGGGCGCGCCGCAGCTGAGCCTGCCGCCCGACCTGGTGCTCGCGCTGTTCGTCGCGCCGATCCTGGTCGATGCCGGCTACGACGCCTCGCTGCGGGATCTTCGCGACAACTGGGCGCCGCTCGCCGGCCTGGTGATCGTCGCCGTCGGCCTGACCACGGCCGCGGTGGCCGTCGTGGCCCATGCGCTCGTGCCGAGCCTGCCGTGGGCCGCCGCGGTGGCGCTGGGCGCGATCGTCGCCCCGCCCGACGCGGTCGCGGCCACGGCCGTGCTGCGCCCGCTGCGCCCGCCGCAGCGCATCCTCGGCATCCTCGAAGGCGAGAGCCTGCTGAACGATGCCAGCGCGCTGCTGATCTACCGCCTCGCGGTCGGCGCGGTCGCCGCCGGCGGCTTCTCGGTGCAGGCGGTGGCGCCGACCTTCCTGCTGGCCGTGCTGGGCAGCCTGGTCGCGGGGCCGGCGCTGGGCTGGCTCGCCCAGCGTCTTTTCGAAAAGGTGCAGCACATCCCGACGGCCATCGTCCTGCAGTTCGTCGGCACCTTCACCGTGTGGCAGGTGGCCGAGCACGTCGGGCTCTCCGGCGTGCTGACCACCGTCTGCTTCGCGATGACGCTGGCGAGAATGGCGCCGGCGCGCATCCCGGCGCGCATCCGCATCCCCACCAACGCGGTGTGGGCCACCGTCGTGTTCGCGCTGAACATCTTCGCGTTCATCTTCATCGGGCTGCAGGTCCGCCCGATCCTGGTCGAGCTGGCGCCGGCGGCGCGCGAGCAGTACTTCGGGGTGGCGGCCGCGGTGCTGGCCACCGTCATCGTCGTGCGCATCGCGTGGCACATGAGCTTCAACGCGGTGGTGCGCTGGCGCGACCGGCGCCACGGCTTCCACCCGCCGCGGCCGATGCTGCGGCCCAGCGTGGGCAGCGGGCTGGTGATCTCGTGGGCGGGCATGCGCGGCATCGTCACGCTGGCCGCGGCGCTCGCGCTGCCCGAGGGCTTTCCGGCCCGCGACCTGATCGTGCTGACGGCCTTTCTCGTGGTGCTGGGCACGCTGCTGATCCAGGGGCTGACGCTGAAGCCGCTGCTGCGCGCGCTCAAGCTGCGTGACGGCGACCCCGTCGCGCACGAGGAGCATGCCGCCCGCCAGCGCGTGCTGGAAGCGGCCTTCGCGCAGTTGCCGCAGGCGCCGTCCGCGGCGCTGGATCTGGTGCGCAAGAACCTGAAGATGCACCTGGGCCGGCCGTTGCACGGCAGCGAGAGCCCGTTCGCCGCCTTTGGTGCGGAATACGACGACCGCTACCGCGCCGCGCTGCAGGCCGCCCGCCACGCGCTGCTCGCGATGCGCGAGGCCGGCGAGATCGGCGACGACGCCTTCCACAGCCTGGAGAACGACCTGGACTGGCTGGAGGTGTCCGATCCGCTGCGCGCGGCGAATGCGGACGCGACGGGGTGAGGCCCACGGCGATTTACCGCGCTTTACTTGTGCCGCCTCGGCTCGTGCACGACCATGGGATGCCGAGTCAACACAGAGACCGATGCCATGAGCCCGAGCCCTGCTTCCGATGTCCTCTCGAGTCGCCGCCACCAGGCATTCCCTCGCTTGAGCGAAGCCGACATCGATCGGATGCGACGCTTCGGCACGCTGCAGGCCTATCCGGCCGGCACCCGCATCGTCAGCGCCGGCACGCCGGGGCCGGGGCTGTTCGTCGTCGTGAAGGGGCTGGTGGCCGTCCTCCAGCGCGATGGCATGGGGCGCGAGACGCCTGTCGTCGAGCACGGGCCGGGCAACTTCTCGGGTGAACTGGCGACGATGACCGGCAAGCCTTCTCTGGTCGACGCCGTGGCCCGGGAAGATGTCGAGGCCTTGCTGCTGCCGCCCGGACAGGTGCGCTCGCTGATGATCGCCGAGGCCGACCTGGGCGAGCGCCTGATCCGCGCGCTCATCCTGCGACGCGTGGCGCTGATCGAACAGGGCGCCAGCGGGCCCGTGCTGATCGGCCATCCGAACTCGGCCGGCCTGCTGCGGCTCGAGGGCTTCCTGCACAGCAACGGCGAGCCGTTCCGGGTCATCGATGCACGCGATGACGACCGCGCGGCGGCGCTGATCGAGCAGTACGGCGCCGCCCCCGGCGAGCCGGTGGTCGTGTGCCCGGACGGCGCCGTGCTGGTGAACCCCACCGAAGCGACGCTGGCGCGCTGCATCGGCATGGTCGACAGCGCCGAGCGCAAAGAGATCTTCGACGTGGCGATCGTCGGTGCCGGCCCGGCCGGGCTGTCGACGGCCGTCTACGCCGCCTCCGAAGGCCTGCGCGTCGTCGTGCTGGACCGGCGCGCCTATGGCGGGCAGGCCGGTGCCAGCGCGCGCATCGAGAACTACCTCGGGTTTCCGACAGGCATTTCCGGCGCCGCACTGACCGGGCGCGCCAGCGTGCAGGCCGAGAAGTTCGGTGCCGAGTTGCTGATCCCGGCCGAGGTGCAGTCGCTGGACTGCGCTCGTGCGGGGCCGGAGCGTGAACTCGGGCTGCACCTCGCCGATGGCCGGCGCCTGCGTGCGCGCACGGTGGTCATCGCCAGCGGCGCGCACTACCGCCGCCTGGAGGTGGAACGACTGTCCGCCTTTGAAGGCCGTGGCATCTGGTACTGGGCCTCGGCACTCGAGGCCACGCTGTGTGCGCGAACCGAAGTGGTGGTCGTGGGGGGCGGCAATTCGGCAGGCCAGGCCGCCGTCTTCCTGTCGCAGCACGCCTCGAAAGTGCACGTGCTGGTGCGCGGACCGAGCCTGCGGTCCACCATGTCGCGCTACCTGATCGATCGCATCGGCGCGGCGGCCAACATCGAGCTGCGCCCGCACACCGAGATCGTCGAGTTGCATGGCGAGCCGATGAGCGGGCTGGAAGGGGTGACCTGGACCGACCGCCGGACGGCATCGCAGGAGCATCGCCCGCTGCGCAACGTCTTCCTGTTCGTCGGGGCCGAGCCCGAGACGCACTGGCTTGGCGGGTGCAGCGTCGGCGTCGATCCGCAAGGCTTCGTGCTGACGGGCGCCGGCGTCGCGGCCGATCCCTCGGGCTGGAAGGCCGCGGCGCTGGAAACCAGCGTGCCGGGGGTGTTCGCCGTCGGCGACGTGCGCTCCGGCTCGGTCAAGCGCGTGGGTGGCGCCATCGGCGAGGGCGCTGCGGCGGTCGCGCAGATCCACCACCACCTCGCAGGGTTGCCGGCGTCGCGTTGACTCTTTCGCGTGACGCTCGACTTCTTCATCCCGCCGAGCTGCGTCCAGACGGGTTGGTTCTTCGTCGTTTGCGTGGCCGGTGCCGGCGCGCTGATCTGGTGCGTCGCCTGGCTCCGCGTGCGCCAGGTCGCCACGAGAATGCGCCGCCTTCATGAGCAACGCATGGCCGAGCGCGATCACTTGGCGCACGAACTCCATGACACCCTGGTGCAAAGCACCCAAGGCCTGATCCTGCGCTTCCAGGCGGCGACCGATCGGATGGCCTCGGACGACCCGGCGCGCGCTGCACTCGCCCAGGTGCTGGACCGCGCCGAAGACGTGCTGAGGCAACAACTCGATCGCCTGTTCGACCCGCGCGAGCCGCCGCGTTCACACGATCGAGTGAACGGCGGGTGAAACGAATTGGGGTTCTGCCGCAGCGATGGAAGACCTATCGTTCAATCCCCCGCGCCGCAAGGAGCCACGCATGGCCTGCACGAACCGCATCAGTTCCGTGATCTCTGAACCGACCTGGCGGGCTGCACGTTCCTTTGCGTTCGGACCTTTCGTGCTCATTCCCGAACGCCAACTGCTGCTGCAGGGCGATGCACCGGTCCGCCTCGGGGGCCGTGCGCTGGACATCCTCACGGCGCTGGTCGAGCGCCCGGGCGAACTGGTCGGCAAGCGCGAGCTGATGGCGCGTGCCTGGCCGGACGTCGTCGTCGACGAGGGCAACCTGAAGGTCAACATGGCGGCCCTGCGGCGCGCGATCGGCGACGGCGTGGGCATGGCCACGTACATCGCGACGGTGACCGGCCGAGGCTACCGGTTCGTCGCCCCCGTCCAGGCCAACGGAGCACCCGGCTTCATGCCGGCCCCCGCGGCGACGGACCGGCGCGGCCACAACCTGCCGACCGCCACGACGCGCATCTTCGGCCGGGCGGAGGCGATCGATGCCATCCGGCTCGAACTCGAAGGATCGCGTCTCGTGTCCATCGTCGGCGCTGGCGGCATCGGCAAGACCACTGTGGCGCTCGCCGTGGCCGAACAGGTGCTCGGATCGTTCAGCGACGGCGTCTGGCTGATCGACCTGGCGATGCTCAAGGACCCGGCCCTGGCACCCCATGCCATCGCGACGGCGATCGGCCTGACCGCGCATTCCGAGAGCATGCTGATCCCGCTCTGCGAGTACCTGCGCGACCGTTCGATGCTGCTCGTGATCGACAACTGCGAGCACATCATCGATATCGCCGCCTCCTGTGTCGACCGGATCATGGCAACGGCGGCCGGCGTGAAGATCCTCGTCACGAGCCGCGAGCCGCTGCTGGTGAAGGGAGAACGGGTGCGCAGGCTGCCCGGGCTCGGTGCGCCCCTGCCCTCACCCCGGTTGAATGCCGACGAGGCGCTCACGTTTCCCGCCATCCAGCTCTTCGTGGACCGCGCCACCGACAGGCTCGAGTCGTTCCGGCTCAACGATGCCGATGCGCCAATCGTCGCGGAGATCTGCCGCCGTCTCGACGGGCTCGCGCTCGCTATTGAGTTCGCCGCGACGCGCATCGATGCGTTCAGCGTGCGCGATCTGCTGCAGCAGCTAGACGACCGGTTCCGCCTGCTGATCGGGCGCCGGGCGGGACCGGAGCGACACCGCACGCTGACGGCGACGCTCGATTGGAGCTACAGCCTGCTGCCGCCCGGCGAGGCCGCGGTGCTGCGCTCCGTGTCCGTGTTCGCGGGCGTGTTCGACGCCGCCGGGGCTGCGGCTGTGGCAGACCGCGCTCCCACGGAAGCGGCAGACATCCTGGGGCAGCTGGCCGCGAAGTCGCTGCTGGCCACGGACCTCGATGCCGATGGCATCGCCTACCGCCTGCTCGAGACCACGCGAACCTATGCCCTCGAACGCCTGCGAGCCGGCGACGAGGATCCGGTGGTCCGCCAACGCCACGCGGAACACCTGTGCGCGACGCTCGAGCGCGCCGCAGGCGAGTGGGCCCGGCGCCCGGCGACGGAATGGGGGCGTGCCTACGGGCGCGTCATCGACGACCTGCGCGCTGCGCTGGCCTGGACCGGCCGCGATGCGGCGAATCGATCGCTGCGGATCCGGCTGACGGTCGCCGGGCTGCTGCTGTGGAATCATTTCTCGCTGACCGAGGAGAGCGGCGTCCATGTGTCGCAGGCGGTCGACGAACTCGAGGCCGCGGACCTCGCCGGAACGGCTTTCGAGATGAAGCTCAAGCTGTGGCTCGGCGGCGCCACCGTGTTCACGCGCGGGCTCAAGCCCCGGGCGATGACAGCCTTGCGCCGCGCGCTGGAGATCGCGGTGCGGATCGGCGACATCGACTACCACCTTCGCTGCCTCATGATGATCGGCATCTACGAGCTGTTCACGGGCGAGCACGCTGCAGCGCTGCGCACGCTCGACGACTTCGGGGCGGTCGCCGCGAAGAACGATCCCTCCATCCTGCCCGAGGCCGACGTGCACACGGCCATCGCCGAGCTCTTTCTCGGACGCCTGCACGCCGCCGGGCGGCGGCTCGAAGTCCTCCACGCGCGCGACCAGCGTTATTTCGGCTCGTACGACATCCGATACCTCTCCGATCCCATCGTCCTCGCGGGCGGGGTGCTGGGGCAGGTGCAGTGGCTGACGGGCCGCGCCGACACGGCCGTGCGCACGGCACAAGCCGCGCTGGAAAGCGCACGCGGGCTCGGGCATCACCTCTCGCTCAACAACTTGCTGTCGTATATCTGCCCGGTCCTCTACTGGAGCGGGCACGTCGACGCCTGTGACCGCCATGTCGCGATGCTGGAAGAGCACGTCACGCGACATGGCCTCGCCGCCCGGCGCCCTGTCGCCAGCTTCTACCGGGCCGCGCTGGCACACACGAGGGGCGACACCTCGTGCGACGCGGTGGCGGCCCTGCAGCAGGCCGTCGAGGAGTTTCGCAGCATCAACCACCTGGCGCGGATGCCGTACTACCTCAGCGTCCTGGCGGACGCGCTCGTGCGTCACGCCCGTCTCGGCGAAGCCGAATCGACGATCCGCAACGCACTCGACATCGCGCATGCGCACGACGAAAGCTGGTGCCTGCCCGAGGTCCTTCGCATCCAGGCGTCCCTCCGCGTGGCCCAGGGACGCAACCGCGACGCGGAAGTCCTGCTCGGCCAGTCGATGGCGTCGGCCCGGAAAGTCGGCGCGCTGTCATGGCGGTTGCGCGCGGCCACCGACCTCGCAGGGCTCTGGTGCGCCGGGGGGGCGAGAACGGACGACGCACGCCGGATGCTGTCGCCCATCGTCGACGAATTTTCCGAAGGGTTCGCGACGCGTGACCTGAGGGCAGCGGCCCGCCTGCTGGCCGAGTGCCGCTGCCCTGCCATCACTTGCCAGCCTTGACGTTGCGCTGCAGGAACGAGCGCATCAGCCGGCCGACCGTCTCGCTGTCCTCCTCGAGCGCGAAGTGCCCGGTGTCCAGCAGGTGCAGCTCGGCCTTCGGAAGGTCGCGAAGGTAGGGGTGCGCGCCGGCAGGCGGGAAGATCTTGTCGTTCTTGCCCCAGACGATCAGCATCGGCGGCTGGTGCTTGCGGAAGTAGGCCTGCCAGCCGGGGTACAGCGGCGGGTTCGTGCCATAGCTGTAGAACATTTCCAGTTGGATGTCCTTGTTGCCGGGGCGGTCCATGCGGGCCTGGTCGACCGTCCAGGCATCCGGGCTGATGTGGCTCACGTCGCGGATGCCTTCCGTGTACTGCCACTTCGTCGCACCGATCTCGAACAGCGGCCGCAGCTTGGCGCCGTTCGCTTCGGACTTGTCTGCCCAGTACACCTTGGCGGGTACCCAGAACTCGTTGTCGATGCCTTCGTTGTAGGCATTGCCGTTCTGCACCACGATCGCGGTGATGCGCTCGGGATGGGCCGCCGCGATGCGAAAGCCGATGGGCGCGCCGTAATCCTGCACATAGAGGGCGAACTTCTTCGCATCGACCGCCTCGGTGAACTTGTCGATCACGCGGGCGAGGTTGTCGAAGCTGTAGTCGAACTTGTCCATCGCCGGCATGTCGCTCTGGCCGTAGCCGGGGTAGTCGGGCGCGATCACGCGGTACTTGTCGGCCAGCCGCGGGATCAGATTGCGGAACATCTGCGACGAGGTGGGGAACCCGTGCAGCAGCAGCAAGACCGGCGCGTTCTTCGGACCGGCTTCGCGGTAGAAGACGTTCACGCCGTCGACCTTGACCGTGCGGTAGCTGACGGCCGCGGTGCTGACGGAGTTCGACGGTTCGCTCGCGGCAGCGGTGTTGGCCTGGGCGCCGTGCGCTGCAAGCGCCAGCAGCAGGGAGGAGGCGAAGCGCTTGGCGCTGACAGAGGATTTCATGGTGTGTCCTTCAGTGGAGGGGTCGATCGGGGTGCATCAGCCTTCGGTGGCGCCGAACATCGCCTTGGCGTAGGCGATGCCCACGCCGTAGCCGCCGGCCAGCTGCCGGGCGATGCCGGTGGTCAGGTCGTAGGTCTCGCCGCGCCCCCAGTCGCGCTGCAGCTCGAGCAGGTACTGCAGCGCGGTCATCGGCTGCGCGCCGGCCTGCACCATGCGTTGCACCGCGCGCTCGTGGGCTTCGGCCGTCACGTCACCGCAGGCATCGGTGAGCACGAAGACCTCGAAGCCCTGCTCGATCGCCGACAGCGCCGGCCCGACGATGCACACCGAGGTCCAGAGGCCGGCCAGCACCACGCGCGGCTTTCCGATCGCGTTGACGACACGGATGACGTTCGCGTCTTCCCAGCAGTTCATCGTGGTGCGATCGAGCATCTCCTGGTCGGGAAAGGCCTCGATGACCTCGTCGAACATCGGCCCCGAGAAGCTCTTCGCCGCCACGGTGGTCAGGAGGGTCGGCACCTTGAAGCCTGCGGCCGCACGCGCCGCGATGCGGGCGTTGTTGCGCAGGCTCACGCCGTCGATGGACTGGGTGGCGAATGCCATCTGCGGCTGGAAGTCGATCAACACCAGCGTGTGATCGGTCGGGGTGAGCAGCCGCGAGCCCGCGGCGGGCTTGGCAGTGAGGGTCATGGGATCTCTCCTTCGAGGACGGGTTGACGGGTTGCGAGCCCACAGTCTCCCGGCCGCGGCACGCGCCCACAACGCACCTGCGGCCACCACCGCACCCCACCTTGGGCCAATGCGAAAGCGAAGGCATCCGACGACAGTGGGCCTTCCACAACTGCAGATCGGAACTGCCATGACGACTTCACTGTTTCCCAAGATGACCGCGCTGACAGCCGCCTCCAGCCTCGCGCTCGGTGCCTGGCTGAGCCCCGGTGTCGTGGCCGCCGCGCCGGCCACGGCGGCAGCGGCCGACAACAAGCAGGTCAGCGTGATCCTGGTCCACGGCGCGTGGGCCGATGGTTCCAGCTGGAACGACGTCGTGCCCCTGCTGCAGGCGAAGGGGCTGACGGTGGTGACCGTACAGAACCCGCTCAGCGCATTGGCCGACGACGCGGCCGCGACGCAACGGGCCATCGACCGGCAACCGGGGAAGGTGCTGCTGGTGGCGCATTCGTGGGGGGGTGCGGTCATCACCGAGGTGGGCCGGCAGGAGAAGGTGGCCGGCCTGGTCTACGTGGCGGCCTTCGCGCCGGGCGACGGCGAGTCGGTGAACGACATGCTCGCCAACAAGGACATCCCGCCGCCGCCGGGCCTGGCCGGCATCGAGCCCGATTCGCACGGCTACCTGTGGATGAGCACCCGCAACTTCGGCGAGCACTTCGCGCAGGACCTGCCGGCCGCGCGGACCGCCCTGCTGGCGGTCAACCAGAAGCCCATCGCCGCGAGGAGCTTCGGTGACAAGGTCAGCGTACCGGCGTGGAAGAGCAAGCCCAGCTGGTATGTCGTGGCCGAGCAGGATCACATGATCCCGCCGCCGGCCCAGAAGGCGATGGCCCAACGGGCCGGCGCCAAGGTGACGAGCCTGGAGGCGGGGCACGCCGTGATGATGCGGCGGCCTGCGGAAGTGGCCGCCGTCATCATCGAGGCGGCCCGCTCACTGAGCCTCTAGGCGTAGCGACTCTAGACGTAACAACTGCACCCGAGCGCCCCCCAGAAGGCGGGTGCGTCCGCCACCGGCACCCGGGTGCCGGCCGCCTTCAGGTGGTCATGCGCATGCAGCCCGCAACCCGAGCGGCACGCGCATGCCGCGGCGTACTGGTAGCGCCGGTCGCTGTCCCCCAGCGTGAGCTGGCGTGCCTGGTAGCCGCCGAAGGTTCGCACCGGCGACCAGCTGGGCGACGCCGGCGGAAGCGGCGGGGCCAGCGCGGTGAAGCGCTGCGCGCCGTGCACCACCTGGCCCGCCACGACCGTCAGCACCGACACGATGTCCTGGATCTGGTCCTCGGGCACGGCGAAGTAGTCGCGATCGAGCACCGCCACGTCGCCCAGCGCCCCGGGTTTGAGCACGCCCTTCCTGCCGCTGTCGCGCGAGAACCAGGCGCCGTCGGCCGTCATCAGCCCCAGCGCGGCCAGGCGGTCCAGGCGGCGCTCCTCCGGGTAGAGCACCGTGCCGCCGATGCTGCGACCCGACACCAGCCAGTAGAGGGCCTGCCAGGGGTTGTAGCTGTTGACCCGCGTCGCATCGGTGCCCAGCGTGACCGGCAGGCCCATCTCGACCATGCGTTTCACCGGCGGCGTCTCGGCTGCCGCCGACAGGCCGTAGCGGCGGATGAAGGCTTCGCCCTGCATCGACATCCGGTTCTGCACCGCGACGCCGCCGCCCAGCTTCCGGATGCGCTCCAGGTTCTGCGGCGTGACCGTCTCGCAGTGGTCGAAGAACCACCCCAGCTTGTCGATGGGCAGGTCGCGGTGCACCTTCTCGAAGACGTCGAGCGCGCGCGACACCGTCTGGTCGTAGGTGGCATGCATGCGCCAGGGCCAGCCGTTGCCGGCGAGGAAGCGCACCACGCCCTCCAGGTCGGCGTCCATCATCGCCGGCATCTCGGGCCGCGGCACGAGAAGGTCCTCGAAGTCGGCGGCCGAGAAGGCCAGCATCTCGCCGGCGCCGTTGAGGCGGTACATGTCGCTGCCGTCGCCGGGCTTGCCCGTCGCGATCCAGCGCCGGAAGTCGTCGAGCTCCGCCTTCGCCTTCTGCGGGAACAGGTTGTAGGCGAAGCGAAGTGTCAGCCGACCCTCGCTGGCCAGCTTGTCGATGACTGCGTAGTCGTCCGGGTAGTTCTGGAAGCCACCACCGGCATCGCCCACCGACGTGACCCCGAGCCGGTTCTCCTCGCGCATGAAATGCAGCGTGGAGTTCACCTGATCGTCGAAGTCCAGCTTCGGGCCCTTGGCCAGCGTGTTGTAGAGCACGAAGGCGTTGGGCTCGGCCAGCAGCAGGCCGGTGGGCTCGCCCTTGTGGTCGCGCTCGATGATGGCGCCCGGCGGTTGTGGCGTGTCGCGCGTGTAGCCCACCGCACGCAGCGCAGCGCGGTTCAGGAAGGCCTGGTTGTAGAGATTGAGCACGAAGACCGGCGTGTCGGGCGCCGCTTCATTGATCTCCTTCAGCGTCGGCAGGCGCTTCTCGACGAACTGGGTGTCGTTCCAGCCGCCGACGACGCGCACCCACTGGGGCGGTGGCGTCACCCGCGCCTGGGCCTTCAGCATCTCGAGCGCCGCATGCAGGCTGCGCACACCGTCCCAGCGCAGCTCCATGTTGTAGTTGAGGCCGCCGCGAATCACGTGCGTGTGCGAGTCGGTCAGGCCGGGGATCACGCGGCGCCTCTCGACATCGACGACGCGGGTCTGCGCATCGGCGAGGGGCACCAGTTCGGCGTCGCTGCCGACCGCCAGCACCATGCCGTCCTTGATGGCCACCGCGCCGGCGTCGGGCCGTGCGGGGTCCAGCGTGCTGATGCGGCCGTTGTACAGAACCAGGTCGGGCGCGACGCGCATGTCGCGCGCCAGCGCGGTCACCGGACCGGCCAGCGCGGTCAGGCCCAGCAGGGACGCCGCTTGCAGGAACTCGCGCCGATCCGGGCGTTGATCGAATTGAATCGACATGGTGAATCCTCCGAATGTCGGGTTGTGAGACGACACATTGAGCCGCTTGTCATGTCTTGCCGCCACGACCCGTAGGGCGGCCGCGTCCTCTCCCTTTGGCCCAGGTGCCGCACCGACCCCGTGTGTAAACTCGCGAGCACCGTTCGACTCCAGTGAGACACCCGATGCACGCCGTGGGCCCGACGAGCCAGCCGATCAAGGTGCTCGTCGTCGACGATCACCCCCTGATGCGCGAGGGCATCGCTGCCGTGATCGAGAGGGAGCCCGGCATGTTGCTGGTCGCCGAGGCGAGCAACGGGCACGAGGCGACCGAACGCTTTGCCGAGCACCGCCCCGACGTCACCTTGATGGATCTGCAGATGCCGGAGGTCGACGGTGTCGCCGCCACGGTGGCGATCCGTGCGCAATGGTCCGACGCTCGCATCGTGATGCTGACGACCTACCGGGGCGACACGCAGGCGCGCCGCTCGCTGCAAGCGGGTGCCAGCGGCTACCTGCTCAAGAGCATGATCCGCAACGAGCTTCTCGCCGCCATCCGATCCGTCCATGCCGGCGAGCGCTGGATTCCTCGCGAGGTGGCCGCCGAACTGGCCGCGCACCTGACCGACGACCCGCTGTCCGCGCGCGAACTCGACGTGCTGAAGCAGGTCGCGGCCGGCAACTCGAACCGGCGGGTCGCCGGCGAGCTCGGTGTCACCGAGGACACGGTCAAGTCCCACATGAAGAGCATCATGAGCAAGCTCTCCGCGCGCGACCGCACGCATGCGGTCATGATCTCCCTCAAGCGAGGGATCCTCGATCCCTGACAGGCCCTCTTCTGCGTCACCCGCGCCATCCGTCCCACGCGCGCCGCCGGTGCCGGTAGGCGATCCTGGCAGGGACCTCCAGCGTGACCGTGGTGCCGCGTGCATCCGAGTGGACGCCCAGGCGCCCGCCCAGACGATCCGCCCGCTCTCGCATCCCGACCAGGCCCCAGCGCCCGGCGTGCGACTGCTTCGCGTCGAAACCACAGCCGTTGTCCACGATTCGCAGTCTGAGCTGCCTCGATGCAAACGTCACGCCAAGCTGGACGCCCGTGGCTGCCGCGTGTCGGAACGCATTGCTCAGCGCCTCGGTGGCGATGCGCTGCAGCTCCGGCACGCCCACCGGATCGAGTTCGCGGGCAGCCCCGTCGATGCGCATCGCAAAGGAAACGCCGGTGTCTGCGGACCAGCGCTCACCGACCGATTGCAGGCCATCGGCAAAATCCGTCGAGCTGCCGGTGACCCCCCGCAGGTCCGTCACCGCATCCCGCCCATCCGCGATCACTTCGTCGGCCAGGTCCAGCGCGTTGCGCATCAGGTCGCGGGAGCGCTCGTGCGGCGGAATCTGTTCCATCGCCGCGTGGAACCGGATCACCAGGCCCTGCACGGCCTGCAGGAAGGTGTCATGGAGTTCCCGGGCGATGCGTTCCCGCTCGACCGTCCGCTCCTCCCAGCGCAGCCGCAAGCGGGCCTTGACCGCGCGCAGCCTCCATGAGAACAGCAGGCACACGGCGGCCGCGGCAGCGGCAGCGCACAACGCGACGAACCAGCCCGTTTGCACGAAGGTGGGAGGAATGACGAACGAGACGCTCGCGCCGGTTTCATTCCACACGCCGTCATTGTTGGCGGCGATCACCTGGAATCGATAGCGGCCGGGCGGCAAGTCCCTGAAACTGGCCTCGCGGTGGGTGCCGGCGTCCTGCCAGTCGGCGTGCTCGTCGCCAAGGCGATACCTGAACCTCACGCGCTCTGGCATCGTGAGGCTCGGCGCGGTGTAGGCAATCTTCAGGTCGCGCGGATGCACCGGCAACTGCGTCGCGGCGCCTGCATCGAACGCATGCGCGAGACCGTCCACCGTGATCGACTTGACGATCACGGCGGGCGCGATGGTGTTGCGCGGCATGCGCATGGGGTCGGTCCATACCACGCCGTTCGCGGCGGCAATCCAGAGGCGGCCGCCGTTGCCCAGCGCCGCCTCGGGCGCCCCCGGCAGCCCGTCCAGATGGTCCAGCAGGTCATGGCGGACGGGATGCTCAGGGTGGCGCAACGCCTGCTGCAGGTCGTCGGCCGCGATGTGGACCATGCCATCCGCCGTGCTCACCCACAGGTCCCCTGTCGAGCCGGGCACGATGCCCTTGACCCGGATGAACGCACCGCGCGATCCCATCACCGGGTGGATCGCATCGCCGCTCAGTCGCCACAGGCCTTTCTCGGTCCCGATCCAGAGGTGTTCGGCCTGCTGCGCGAACGTCTCCACCGACCCCAGGTCCAGGTGCGACGAAGACTCCCTCGCGGGGAGCACCGCCGCGAGCCGATCGCCGTCGAGGACGGTGACCACCCCATCGTCATAGCCGAACCAGACGCGGCCCCGCGCATCGGTGAACAAGGCCGACACGTTGTGGGTGGGCATGTCCGTGCGTCCCCCCCACAAGGTCCACTCATCGCCGACCACGCGGTAGGTGCCGACTCGCAGCACCGACACCCACATCGCGCCCTGCGCGTCCTGCGTCATGGCCTGGATGCCGGCGTAGTTGAAGGAAGAAGAGGCGCTCGCTCCACGATGGGCCAGGCGCTGCCATCGTCCACCGGCTTGATGCTTCCACAGCGAATCGCCGCCGGCCGCCCACAGAATGCCCGACGGGTCGCTGTAGAGGGCAGCGAGTCCCGTTCCGGCCAGATGTCCGAAACCGATCGGCTCCAGCGAGGTGCTCCGAGCGCGGAAGACGTTGCCGAGGGCGGTGCCGATCCATGCGCCACCTTGCCCGGCGGGTGCGAGCCAGAACTCGTTGGACCCTGTGTCCAGCGGCAGCTTCAGGAAGGCCGGAGCGCGGAATCGGTCGAGTCCGCCGCGTGTGGCAAACCAGATGTTCCCTTCGCGATCCTCGATGATCCGGGAGACGGATTCCCCGGAGAGGGGCACGAAGCCGACGCCCTCGCCTCGCCTGGCGCCGTCGATGCCTCCGACCCACAGGTGGCCTTCGCGGTCGAAGGCACACCCGGCCGCCGCCGTGATACCGCGGTCGACCCATCCAGGGGCGGTTGCACCGGACGCGGGCGGCGCGGTCAATGTCAGCATGCGAACGCGTCCGGAAGTGCACACCATGGCGGCACCGCCAGGATGCAGGAGCATCGTCTGGGAATTGCTGCGAGGCACTGCGACGGGCAGTTTCTCGAACCGGTTCGCGCCGTCTCGAAGGTAGAAGATCCGGTCATTGCTCATCACCCACAGCGTGCGATCGCGATCCAGGATGAGCTCGTCGACCGGATCCGCAGGAACGTTCCAGGTGGCATTCGCCGGCTGCCATCGTCCGCCGTCGAGTCGAAACAGCCCGCGGGTCGTCCCCGCCCACAGGGTTCCGTCCCCTGCCTTTGCCATGCCCGCCACGGACGATCGCGGCAGCCCCTGGGCCTGGCCGTAGTTCACCAGGCGGCCCTCGTGCAGATGGCTCACGCCGCCGAGGTGGTGCCCGATCCACAGTCCGCCATCCGTGGCCACGTACAACCCGGAAATGTCCTGCGACAGGAGCGGGACGCCACCGGCGCCGGAGATGCGCTCGAACTCCACGCCGTCGAAGCGGAACAGTCCCCCCGAGGTGCCCAGCCACAGAAAGCCGTCGCGGGTCTGGGCGATGGCCTCGATGCCCGTCGGCACGCCATCCTGGGCGGTCCACTTGGTGTGATACAGCTGCGAGATGCCGTACTGCGCCGGCAGGGCCCGGGCGGCCATGCAGCTCAATGCGATGACCAGTGCCACCCCGACCTTGGACGCTGCGTTCACCCGGCCCTCGGACTCGGACGAAGTCCGGCGTTGCGCTCGCAGCGGTCGTGCCAGGCGACCAGCACGAGCGCGCCGGCCAGCCCGAGATGCTCGAAGAAGGCATGCGTCAACATCGCGCGCGGCATGCCCTGTTCCTCCCAGAACCGATTCGCGATGAGCGTCGCGACCAGCGTGAAGGCCGCGAGCAGCAACGCGCCGACGCAGCGCCCCCAGCCGACAAGCACCAGCACGGAACCCACCAGCTCGATGGCGATGGCCGCCACCGCGAGCAACCCCGCAGGCCGCAAGCCGAATGCGGTCATCTCCGCGAGGGCTCCGTGGAAATCCAGCGCCTTCTCCAGGCCGCCCTGGAGGTAGGCCGAACACAGCAGCAGCAGGCAGAGCCGATGCAGGGCGCATGCCCAGGGGGAATCCTTCCCGCTCATCTAGGCCGCCACCGAGCTTCGAGCGGCCGCTGCGCGCGTCGGACGCGGGGCCAATCCCTGCTGCGACGCGATCCAGAGGGCCTCGGTCCGGCACCGCGCGCCCAGCTTCGACAGCAGCCCCCGCATGTGCGCCTTGACCGTTCCCACCGAGATCCCCAGCGAGCGGGCCACCTCCTTGTTGTTGTGGCCACGGCGGACCAGCGCCAGCACCTCACCCTCTCGCACGGTCAGGGCCGGCCGCGACAGGCTGTCGACCATGCGAAGCGTCGCGGCGCTGCACAGATACCGGCGCCCGGCCGCCACGGCCCGGGCGGCGCTCACGATCTCGTCCGCCGAGCAGCCGACCACCACGTAGCCGCGGATGCCCGCTTCCAAGGCGCTTCGCACATCGATCTCCTGGCCCCTCATGGCCACGACCATGAGCTTCGCGCCCTGGCGGGAATCGGCCTGCAGGCCCACTGCCCTGCGGACACCGCTGTCGTGGTCGAGGATGAGCACGTCGGCCGGCGCGCTCCGCTCCCGGTCAGGGCGATCCAGGTCGGCCGCGGCGCGCAACTCGAATTCAGGCCATGCGCCGAGGATGTAGCGCAACCCCGCCTCGATGACGGGATCGTCATGGGCCAGCTCTATCACCGTGGGTCTGTTCGAAGGCATTGCAATGCTCCATTCATGTGGTTTGCGCATGGTCGCCTTCCGATGCAACCAGGACGAGTTAACTGCGGTTAAAACTCGAGGAGTCGGCGACAGGAGCGCCCTACGCCCTCGGGCCAGCGGCCTGCAGGCCGCAGGAAAGGGGCATCGCGCACGGCCTGCGGATAGGCTCGGTTCGATGTGCCAACTCGAACCCTGAAAGCCGCGAACCATGCACTCGAACCTTCCTTGGCGAGCACTCGTTGCCGCCGTCCTGAGCTGCTACCTCGGCGCGTGCGCCGTCGACCGTGCCGGTCGCATCGAATCGACCGGCGAGTCGCAGCAGGGGTCTCGCGTGCAGTACCGGACGGTCGTCGTGAAAGGAATCAAGATCTTCTATCGCGAAGCGGGCGACCCTCGCAAGCCGACCCTGCTGCTGCTGCACGGCTTTCCTTCGTCTTCGCACATGTATCGAGAGCTGATCCCGCTGCTCTCGAACGACTTCCACCTGGTGGCACCCGACTACCCGGGCTCGGGCTTCAGCGACTACCCTTCTGCCGAGAAGTTCTCCCCCACGTTCGAAAGCCTGGCAGATGTGATGGCAGCGTTCGTCTCCCAGATCGGATTGAAAAGCTACGTCCTCTACCTGCAGGACTTCGGCGGTCCGGTGGGCTTTCGCATGGCCGTGAAGAATCCGGCGGCGGTCGCCGGGCTGATCATCCAGAACGCCAACGCGTATGTCGAAGGCATTGCAGCCGAGCAGCTCGGCGGAATGCGCGCCCGTGCGGCGGGCCTCACCCCGGAAGGGCGCAGGCAGATCGAGCAGCTCGTGTCCCGTGACTTCACGATGTTCCAGTACCGGACCGGCAGCCGGAATTTCGAGTCCATCGACCCCACCGGATGGAACCTGGATGCCCTGCTCCTCGAGAACCCCAGCGTCCGGAGAATCCAGATCGGCCTGATGTCGGACTACTTCAGCAACGTCATCGACTACCCGAACTGGCAGGCCTTCATGCGCGCACGTCCGCTGAAGACGCTCATCGTGTGGGGCAGGAACGACCCGATCTTTCTTCCGGCCGGTGCGCACGCCTACCTTCGGGACATTCCCGACGCGCGCCTGCGCCTTCTCGACACGGGGCACTTCGCGCTCGAAGAAGACGTGCTCCCGATCTCGCGGGAGATCCGGAAGATGTTCGCCGATCGATAGGTTCATGCGTGCCTCGCGTCGCAGAGGGCCACTGGTCCGGGGACTGAAGCCTATCCCCCGGTGCCGCACGCACTCAATCCTCCTTTGATCGTCGGGCCCTCGCGGAAAGTCGCAGGTTCCTAGACCTTGGTCGAGGTTCATGCCCACATTCGGCGCGGTATGCTCATCGCTCGCAGTCGAGCCATGAGTGCACACGCCCCCATCACATCGCCTTCCCGTGCCGCCGCCGAAGACCCGCAGCTGCAGCAGTGCCACGACGACATCGAGCGCCTGACCCGCCTGCCGGCGACGTGGCGGGGAGTGGACCCGACCTCCATCGTCGAAGACCTCCTGGAGACGCTGGTCGACATGCTGGACCTGGACTTCGCCGGGCTGCGCTTCAGCGAAACGGTGCACATCTTCCTGCGCACCGGCAAGACGCCCGCCGCCGCGCACGATCCCGAGGCGATCCGGCGTGCGGTCGGTCAGTGGCTGGCGGACAACCCGGCGCTCGGCCCATCAGCCATGCCCCTCGGCAGCGACGTGCTGTCCGTCGTGGCCGTCGCGATGGGCGACATCGCCGGCCTGGGCGTGCTGGTGACCGGCTCCCGGCGAGCGGGGTTTCCGCAGCGCCTCGAGTCGCTGCGCCTGAAGATCGCGGCGACCCAGGCGAGCCTCGCGTGCCGCGAGGTCCGCGAGCTCACCGACCGCAGGCCACCGGCCGATACACGCGCCGAGAAGCCCACGGGCGAGGCGCTCGCAGAAAGCGAATGGCGGCTCAACCTCATCATCAACACCATCCCGGCCATCGCCTGGTCGGCGACTTCGGACGGCATGCTGGATTTCTGCAACCAGCATTTCGTGGACTTCGTCGGGCTGCCCGCCGACGAGATCCTCGGGCTCGGCTTCTATCGCATCTTTCACCCGGACGACGTGGCGGCCCTGCTGTCCACCTGGCAGGACATCATGGCGTCGACGCGTTCGCGGGAAGTCGAAGGCAGGCTCCGGCGTGCCGACGGCCAGTACCGATGGTGCACGCTGCGGCAGAACCCGCTGCTGAACTCGCAGGGCAAGGTCGTGAAGTGGTACGGCGTCGTGCTGGACATCGAAGACCGCAAGCGCACCGAGAACGCCCTGGAGGAAGCCAGGTCGGCACTGCTCGCCAGCGAGCAGAACCTTCGCCTCATCATCGACTCGCTGCCGGTGCTCGCCTGGGTGGCTCGACCGGACGGCTCGGCAGAATTCGTGAACCGGCAGTGGGCCGCCTATGTCGGCGTCGAACCCGAACAGATCCTCGAGTGGGGCTTCCTCGACTTCTACCATCCCGACGATGTGGAAGGCATGGTGGACATCTGGAAGGACTGCCTCGCGACGAAGGACCAGCTGGGCCTGAAGGGGCGCATCCGGCGATTCGACGGGGAGTACCGCTGGTTCTATTTCGCCGGCCAGAAGATCACCGATGCGAACGGCGTGGTGCGCTGGGTCGGCGCGAACGTGGAGTTCGAAGACCTGCAGCGCGCCGAGGATGCACTCAAGGCGAGCGAGCAACGGCTCAAGTTGATCATCGACACGATCCCCGCGATGGCGTGGTCGGCCACCGCAGATGGCGAGGTCGACTTCTGGAGCAAGAACCTGCTCGACTTCTGCGGCCTTCGATTCGAAGACGTGATGGCCGAAGGCTTCTACCGCATCTTCCACCCGGACGACCTGGAGGCGATGCGCAGCATCTGGGATCGCGTGCGTTCCAGCAAGCGCGGCGAAGAAGTCGACGCGCGCATTCTGCGTGCGGACGGCGAATACCGATGGTTCACCTTGCGGCAGTGCCCGCTGCTGGACGCCCACGGTGCTGTCGTGAAATGGTACGGCGCGCTCATCGAGATCGAAGACCGCAAGCGCGCCGAAGAAGAATTGCGACGCAGCCAGAGCGAGCTGGCGCGGGTCTCGCGAGTGACCACCTTGGGCGAATTGGCGGTCTCGATCGCGCACGAGGTCAACCAGCCGCTGATGGCGATCGTCACCAACGCCGGGACCTGCCTGCGCTGGCTCGGTGAGAAGCAGTTCGACGCCGTTCGCGCGCGGCAGGCGGCCGAACGCGTCGTCCGGGACGGGCATCGGGCCGGGGAGATCGTCGCGAGCATTCGCGCATTGGCGCGCAAGGAACCCACGCGGATGACGCCGACCGATCTGCACGAAGCGATCCGGGAGGTGCTGCTGGTGTTGAACGGCGAATTCCGGCGCCGCGGCATCGAGGCGAGTTTCCAGGCCGGGCCCGAGACCCCGATCGTGCTCGGCGATCGCACGCAGCTGCAGCAGGTGCTGCTGAATCTGGTGATGAACAGCGTGGAGGCGATGACCGAGGCCGGGCAACTCACGATCCGCAGTGCAGCGGGCCCCGACAGGTTCGCCCGGGTCAGCGTTCAGGACACCGGCCCGGGCCTCGCGCAGGATCACATGGATCGGATCTTCGAAGCCTTCTTCAGCACCAAGGCGGGGGGCATCGGCATGGGCTTGTCGATCTGCCGTTCCATCGTCGAGGCCCATGGGGGATCGATCTCCGCCTCGAACCATTCTCCGCGCGGCAGCATCTTCAGCTTCAGCGTGCCGCTGGCGGCGGGAGCGGCCCGATGATCAAGCATCAAGACGACACGCCGGCGACCGTCGTCGTGATCGATGACGACACCAGTGTGTGCGAGGCGCTGCGCGGCCTCTTCGAATCGGTCGGGCTGCTGACCACGACCTATGGTTCCGTGCAGGCCTTCCTCGCCGCCGAGCCGCCCCACGGGCCGTCCTGCATCGTGCTCGACATCCGGCTGCCCGGGCAGAGCGGTCTCGAGTTCCAGGAGACGCTGGCGCGAAGCGGCGCCGCGCAATCGGTCGTGCTCCTCAGTGGCCATGTCGATGTCGAAATGGCCGTGCGCGCGATGAAGGCAGGCGCGGTCGACGTCCTCACGAAGCCGGTGCGCGAGCAGGACCTGCTGGACGCGGTCAATCGCGCCATCCAGCTGACGACCCAGAGGCGCGGTGACGCCGGGCACGTCGCGGCACTGCGTTCAAGACACGCGCTGCTGACGGAACGCGAGCGCCAGGTCATGGCACTCGTCACCGCCGGGCTGCTGAACAAGCAGATTGCCGAAAGGGTCAACGTCACCGAAGCCACCGTCAAGCTCCATCGCGGCCAGGTCATGCGCAAGATGAAGGCGGCCTCGGTTCCGGAGCTTGTCAGGATGGCCGACGTGCTCGACAGGGCAGCGCCGCCCCCGAGATGAGGACGCAGATCGCGCACACCCCGCGTCGACCCCGATGAGCCCGGCCGCGGTCTATCGAGGGCCTGACGCAGCCACCGGGATCGGCTCCAGGTGCGCCACCGACGCTTCGCCCGTGGAAGCAGCATGCCTGATCCTGAAGACGCAGTCGGACCGTGGCAGACCTTCAGGACCGAGGTCGACATCGAACTCGCCGTTGGCCAGCGCATGCAGTTCGATGTGCGTCAGCCGCCCGTCGAGCGCGAACAGGATCGCCATGTGGGCCGCCGGCACGGACTCGTAGCGCACGACGCGGTCGCAGAGGTTGCGGTTCGCGCTCAGGAACCGGCAGATCGCCTCGCGAGTGGTGCCGGCCTTGAACAGGTAGAGCCTGTCCCAGCCGAACGAGGTGAGCCGGCCCAGGTCCAGCTCCTTGCTGGACGGCTCGTTGGCCACTTCGCCGATGCGCTCGCTGATCTGCCCGGCCGAGTTCGGCGCCAGGTTGCAGCCCGCCAAGGCGCCGATGAAGAGCAGCACGCTCGACAGACGACGAAGGGTCGCTGCGGCGGATCGACGGGTCTGTTCTCGTTGCTTCATGCCGTCATTCTTGCCGACGCTGGATCACCATCCGCTTCAACCCGCGTCAACGCGGAAACCCAGCCCCCGCAACGCCGCCCGCGTGCCCGGCGCCGCCAGCAGGCGGCGAAACGCCAGCACCGCCGGCCGCTCGAGCCGAGCCTTCGGCACGATGAAGTCGTAGCGTTCCTCCTGCACGGGGATGAAGCCCAGCCCGTACTGGCGCGCGACCGTGTCGATCGCCATGCCCCAATCCGCGCGCTGCTGCGCCACCGCCACCGCCACCGCGTTGTGCGATTTCGTCTGCACGCCGTGGCCCGAGGGGCGGGCCGCGCCCAGCAGCCGGTCGATCACCACGCGCGTGCCGCTGCCGGCGTTGCGGTTGACCATCACGCAGTCGCGGTCGCCGGTCACGACCGCGACCGCCTCGTCGAGGCTGCGCCCCTCGAAGCGCGGATCGCCCGGCCGGAACACGATGCCCTGCATCCGCCCATAGCCGGGAATCAGCTCCAGCGTGTCGGTCAGCAGCGGCCGGTTGTACTCGCCGCTGGCCGGGTCCATCAGGTGCATGCCGGCGATGTCGCACTCGCCGCGCCGGGCCGCCATCAGGCCGCCGCTGCTGCCCACGTTGAGCGACTTGACGCGCCAGCCCGCGCCGATCATCTGCCCCGCCAGCCAGTCCAGGCCGACGCAGTGGCTGCCGATCAGGATCAGGTCCGCCGGCTCCAGGCCCTGCCCCAGCAACTGCACGTCGACGCGATCGCCGGCATCGAGCATCTCGGTGTGCTGCGGGATCGTGATGAAACCGTCCGCCGTGCTGAAGGTGGTCACCGAGCCCGAGCCCTTGCCCATCGGGTAGGCCGCGAGGCCGTCGTCCGTGCGCACCAGCCCGACCAGCAGGTACTCGGTGCGGCCGCGCTCCGAGTTCACGCGCATCGGCAGCGTCGCGCTCACCGTTTCCTGCCGGTCGGGCGGCAGGCCCGCGAAGGCGCGCAGCACCGGCGCGAGGAACTCGTGGAACGTGAAGATCGCCGAGGTCGGGAAGCCCGGCAGGATCACGACCGGCTTGCCGCCGGTGACCGCCAGGCACACCGGCTTGCCCGGCTTCAACGCCACGCCGTGCGCGACGATGCCCGGATCGGCCAGCCGGCCGACCACCCGATACGACAGGTCGCCTTCGCCCTTCGACGTGCCGCCCGAGAACACCACCGCGTCGCACGCCAGCCCGCGCGCGAGCGCGGCGGTCAGCGCGGCCTCGTCGTCGGGGATCACGCCCAGGTGCACCGGCCGGCCGCCCAGTTCCTCGACCGCCGCGCCGATGATCGCGGCGTTGGAGTCGTGGACGGCGCCTGTGCGCAGCGGCTGCCCGGGTGCCACGATCTCGTCGCCGGTGGAGAAGATCGCGACCCGCGGCGCGCGGTGCACCGGCACCTGCGCCAGGCCGAGCGCCGCGAGCACGCCGATCTCGCGCGAGGTGAGGCGCTGGCCGGCGCGCAGCACCGTTTCGCCGCGCGCGATGTCGGTGCCTGCGTAGCTGACGTTCTCGCCCGCCGTCGCGGCCCGGCTGACCTCGACGCGGCCCTCGCCGCGCAGCTCGGTGTTCTCGACCATCACGACCGCGTCGGCCCCGCGCGGCAGCATGCCGCCGGTGGCGATCGGGGTGGCCGTGCCCGCCGCCGCCATCCGCTGCGGCACGATGCCCGGCCGCAGCACCTCGTCGTTCAGCTGCAGCGTGCGGGCCCGCTCTTCCTGCGCGCCGTGCGTGTCGGCCGCCTGCAGCGCGAAGCCGTCGACGTTGGAGCGGTCGAAGCCCGGCACGTCGATGCCGGCCACGATGTCCTCGGCCAGCACGCGGTGCAGCGCCGCACCCAGCGCGACGCGCTCCTGCCCCAGCGGCGCGAGCCTCAGGTACCGCTGGAAGCGCAGCGTCGCCTCGTCGCGGGTGATGACGTCCAGGAACTGCGATTGCGATGTCGGTTTCACACGGGGCCCGGGGCTCAGTCGTAGAGGTGGAGGGTGAGCTCGGTGCCGGGGCCGTAGCCTTCGCTCTCGGCCGGCACGACGACGAAGCCGTCGGCACGCGTCGTCGACGACAGCACCGACGCGCCGGACACCGCCAGCGGCTCGACCGCGTCGCCCTCCAGCCGGACGCGCACGTAGTCGACACGGCCGACGGCCGAGACGATCTTGCGCGCCACCGTCGCCCGGCGCTGGCGGTAGGGCCACTCGGGGCCGCGCCCCGCCAGGCGGCGGATCGCGCGCCCGGCGAAGAAGTCGTAGGCACACAGGCACGACACCGGATTGCCCGGCAGCAGGAACACGAGCGTGTCGCCGATGCGGCCCATGCCCGCGGGGCTCGACGGCCGCATCGCGACGCCATGGATGGCGAGCTCGCCCAGCTGGGCCAGCAGCTGCGGTGCGTGGTCCTCGCTGCCGACGCTCGATCCGCCGGATACCAGCACCACGTCGGCGCCCGGCGCGCACATCGCCGCGCCGATCGCCGCGGCCTCGTCGCCGAGGCGCTGGTGGCTCTCGAGCTCCGCGCCGTCGCGCGCGATGAGGCCGCGAAGCAGCACGGAATTCGCGTCGTAGATCTCCCACGGCCCCTTGGTCGCGCCGGGGGCGACCACCTCGTTGCCGGTCACGAGCAGCCGCACGCGCGGACGCCGCACCACGTCGAGCTGCGCGAAGCCCAGCGAGGCCGCGAGGCCGCCGTCCTGCGGCCGCAGGCGGCGCCCGGCGGGCAACACCGTCGAGCCGGCCTGGATGTCCTCGCCGACGCGCCCGACGTGCTGCCACGGCGACACCGGCCGCGTGATCGCGATGCGCCCGGCGGCCTCGGTGGCGTACTCGGCCGGCACCACCGCATCCAGGCCGTCGGGCAGCGGCGCGCCCGTCATGATGCGCACCGCGGTGCGGGCCGGCGCCGTGCCCTCGAACGGCCGGCCCGGCAGTGCCTGGCCGAGCACCGGCAGCTCGATCGGGTTGTACTCGCCGGCGCCGTCGGTCTCCGCGCCGCGCAGCGCGAAGCCGTCCATCGCGGCGCGCTGGAACGTCGGCACGTCGATCGGTGCGACCAGGTCGGCAGCCAGCACGCGCCCGGCGCTCTCTTCCACCGCCACGGCCTGCGCCGGCAGCGGCCGCGCGCCGGCCCGGCCGTCGACCCAGGCCTGGGCCACTTCCACCTCGCTGCGCTGCGCGAAGCCGTGCATGCGCACGTCCTTCGCCTGCACGGGTCTTGGCGTCATCTCCAGGGCAGCTCTCCTCGCAGGAACTGCGCGGCCTCGCTCGGCAGCGCATCGTCGGTGAAGAACAGGTCGACCGGGCGCTCGACGACCACGCGCCCGCCTTCCAGGTAGGCCACGCGGGTCGCCAGGCGCTTGGCCTGGCCGAGATTGTGCGTGCTCATCGCGATCGTCACGCCGGTGTGGGCGATCTGCTCGATCAGCGCCTCGACCTCGCGCTTCGCGCCGGGGTCGAGGCTCGCCGTGGGCTCGTCGAGCAGCAGCAGGTCGGGCTGCGTGGCCCAGGCGCGGGCG
>NZ_JBFUFQ010000012.1:0-61144 GCF_056403355.1 Rhizobacter sp. P2_H3
GCGCGACACCAGCAGCAGGGGCCGCGGCTCGCCGTGCGGATCGTTGGCCGCGGCGTCGGCCCTCAGGTGCAGGAAGACGGTGACGCCGGCGCTGACGCTGGCGTCGTCGGGCATGCGGTCCAGCGTGCGTGCCAGGCTCTGCGCATTGCGCAGCAGAACACGATCCAGTTCGCCCGAATCGCGCCTGAGCGTTTCCCACAGGATGATGCAGAAGAAGACGAGGAACAGCAGCACGATCACGCCCAGCATCGCCAGCAGCACGCGCCGCTGCAGCCGCGGCGGGCGCGCCGTGGCGGCGGCCGCGCTCAAGCGCGCTCTCCGGCCAGCAGGTAGCCGATGCCGCGCACGGTCTTCACGCGCTCCGCACCGACCTTGCGCCGCAGGTTGTGCACATGGACCTCGATGGCGTTGAAGTCCAGCGGCTCGCCCAGTGGCGCCAGGGCCTGCGCCAGGCGGTGCTTGGGCACCACGTTGCCGCCGGCGTGTGCCAACGCAGCCAGCACGTCGAACTCGCGCGGCGACAGGCCCGCCGGCTCGCCGTCCACCGTGCAGAAGCGCCGGCGCATGTCGATGGCCAGCGTGCCGATGGTCCATACCGAAGCGGCCTGCTGCGCTGCGCGCCGCGTCACCGCGCGCACGCGCGCGACCAGCTCGACCACGGCGAAGGGTTTGACGATGAAGTCGTCGGCGCCTTCGTCCAGGCCGGCCAGGCGATCGCCCAGCGCGTCGCTGGCGGTGATGACGATCAGCGGCACGGCCAGGCCGTCGCGGCGCCAGGCGCGCAGCAGGTCGAGCCCGTGGCCGTCCGGCAAGCCCAGGTCGAGCAGGATGCAGTGATGCCCGCCTGCCAAGGCGAAGCGGTGGGCGTCGGACGCCGTGCGCAGCCATTCACTGCTGAATCCGGCGCCGCGCAGCGCCTGCTGCAGCGACGCGCCCAGGTCCACGTCGTCCTCGATCAGCAGCAGGTGCATCGCGTCATCGCGTCATCGCCGATGCGGCGTCCCGGCAGGCCTCGAAGAAGGCGAGCTTGGCGGCATTGCGGCGGCGGTACTGGGCGCGGTGCTTGGAGGCCACCTCGCCGTCCGGCCGGATCTGCGGCAGGGCCGGCAGTTGCCAATGGCGCGGGCCGAGGCGGTCCGCGCCGGCCTCGGACCAGACGCTGTCGTAGTCGAGCTGGATGCGCCGCCGCCGGGCATAGCCTGCCGAGACGTGCGCATGCTGGGCGACCGTGACCGGCGCCGGCAGGCCCCAGCCCGCGCACAGGCCTTGCAGCGCGCAGAGCAGCAGGGCCGACGGCCGCAGGCGGTGCAGTTGGGTACCCAACTCGCGCATCAGCGCCTCGGTGCCGCGCACCCCCTGGAAGCCGGCGACGAAGGCGACGCTGCGTTCTGCGCAGGCGATGCCGGCCGCGCGGGCGCCGACGACGCTGAAATGGGTCGACACCAGGCGCTGGCCCCGGTACATCAGGTCGAAGCTGAGCTCGCCTTCGCGGCATTGCGAGGCCGACTGCCGCAGCACGAGCGCGACATCGCTGCAGCTCTCGGCCGCGAGCGGAAGCAGCAGGCCCTGCTGTTGCCACAAGGCCCGGCAGGGTTCGGGCCGCAGCGTGGTGTGCAGCCAGTTGAAATGGAGCACGACGCAGGCTGCCCGGTCGGCCACGCTCAGTCCGTCGCAGAGGTAGGGGCGCAGGGGCCGCAGGCTCACCTCGATCGGGTAGTGCGCGCCGTGCTCCAGCTTCAGGCGGTGCAGCGAAGCCAGGCAGGTCTGGACGCCGGCCTTGTGCAGCGCAAAGCGCCAGAAGAACTTGACGGCGCGCCTGAACGTGGCCCACCTGCCTCCCGCGCCATCGTCCGTGCTTCGGAACAAGGCGCGCCAATCCCCCCGGGCTTGCGCCGCTGCTGCAAACATCCTCTGGTCTCCTCCGGCCCTGGTGAATCGAATCGCCTCCCGGCGATTGAATGTTTGCAAAACTTTACCATCCAGAAATGATTGGGAGGGCTCGTTTCCTTAAGGGTTCCTTAGCAACCAGGCTCGGGCGATCGTCGCGGATCCGGAGTGGCATCACGCTTCAATCGACGCTCCATCAAGACGCCAGAGGCGGTGACTGCTGCAATCTCAAGCTCACCAAGGAGCCGGCCGCAGCCGCGTTGCGAGAACAATTTGCCTTCCATCCGCACCATCGTCGTCACTGGAATCTCTGGAACCGACACGACCCAGGCCATCGGGCTTCTGGGTGGCACCAGCCACCTGGCCAGGCTGCGACAGTTCCTTCCCGCCATGCTGGATCTCAGCGTTTGCGAACTGGACGACGGCGAGAGAGTCGTCCTGTTCGGTGTACCGCCCACCGCGTGTGCCGAAGTCGTCCGCGCTGCCAAGCCCATGGGCCTCATTGTCCTGGTCGATGGCGGCCGCCCCCATCCTGTCCGCGACTTGCTGGTGTGCCTGGACGCATGCGGCGATGCGCGGGCCTTGCCTGCCATCAGCGTTGGCGTCTACGGGGAGGCCGACAAGTCTTTGACACGCCTCGGGAGCTTGCAGTCGGCGTTGATCTCCCGACATCTCGCGGGCCCGGTGCTCCTCGTTGACCTGCAACGGCGGGGCGATCTCTACATGCTGATCGATTCGGTCCTGGTGCAAGCCTGTCCGTAGGCTTTGCCAACAGCCGGAAGAACGCTTGCTGCCCGAGTGGGAGTTCACCGACGAGTTCAACGTCCCTGCGCTCCACCGCAAGAGCGCCGGCCCCGCGCCGGGCAGAATCTGCCCGATGAACCCGCCGCCGCCCCACCGCCTCGTCCCGCAGCCGCTGACATCCGCAGCCTTCGCGCCCTACGGCACCGTGCTGCAAGCCCCCGGCGGCACGGGCCGGCCCATCAACGGCGGCACATCGCAGCGTTTCGACCTGGTCGACGACCTGCAGCTCCAGCTGCAGGGTGGGCGGCCGATGCTGGCGATCTTCCGCGCCGCGGCCCGGCGCTTCCCGCACAGCGTCGACGAGATGGAACGGCACGCGCTGGGCAGCCAGAGCTTCGTGCCGCTCGGCGCGCGCCGCTTCGTCATCGTGGTGGCAGCCGCCGGCCCGCGGCCCGAGGCGGCGGACCTGGCGGCCTTCATCACGGATGGCGAACAGGGCGTGACGCTCGCGCCGGGCACCTGGCACCACGCACTGCTGGCCGTCGATGCCGGTGACTTCGTGGTGCTCGAACGGGCGGCGCCGCAGGTCGATTGCGACGTGCACCCATTGGCCCGGCCGGCCGTCGTCGATCAGGCCTGGTGAGCCATGCGTTCGGCCAGCGCCACCAGGCCGCGGTCGCTGCCGGCAGGCCCCAGCAGCGACAGCCCCAGCGGCGCACCGTCGCGGCGGGCCAGCGGCATCGACAACTGCGGGAACCCGCTCAGCCCGGCCAGGCACAGCAGGCGGATCGCCAGGTTGCGGTAGTCCTCCAGCCCGGCCTCGCCGACGGCGCGCAGCGGTGCGATGTCGGGCATCGTCGGCATCACCAGCACGCCGTCGCTGCCGAGCAGTTCGCCGAGGTGCGTGCGAAAGCGTTCGCGGAACGCGCGCGCCTGCACCACCTGCTCGTCGGTCACGCCGCGTGACCAGGCAAAGCGCTCGGCCACGCCCGGCCCCAGCGGCGGCGCAAAGCGCTCGATCAGCGGGCCGTCGGTCTGCCAGGCCTCGCGGCCCTGCAGGTGGCGCAGATGCCAGTACATCGCGTCGAAGGAATCGAGCGCGACGCTGACCTGTGCCGCCGATCCGGCCAACGCCTGCAGGCGCTCGGCGGCAGGCCGCAACGCCTGCACGGCCGCGGGCTCGGCCAGCGCCCACAGGTCGCGCGGCCACAGCAGCCGCACGCCGCCGCCCGGCGACGCCGCATCCGCACCGAGCAGCACATCGGCCACGCGGGCGAAGGTCTGCACCTCGCGCGCGAACCAGCCGCAGGTGTCGAGGCTGGGCGCCAGATCGAGCGTGCGCTGCAGGCTCACCCGGCCATGCGTCGGCCGCAGGCCGTAGAGGCCGCAATGGCTGGCCGGTGCCCGCACCGAGCCGCCGGTGTCGGTGCCGAGCGCGAAGTCGCACAGGCCTGCCGCCACCGCGGAGGCCGAGCCCGACGACGACCCGCCGCAGATGCGCAGCGGCGCGGCAGGGTTGAGCGGCGCGCCGAAGTGCGCGTTGTCGCCGTTCATCGAGAACGCGAGCTCATCGGTCACCGTCTTGCCGATGAAGCGCGCACCGGCATCGAGCAGGCGCTGCACCGTCGGCGCGGTCTGCGGCTTGATGCCCGACATCGCCAGCACGAACGGGTTGCCGCCGCCGGTCGGGTAGCCGGCGACGTCGAACAGGTCCTTGACCGCGAAACCCAGGCCCGACAACGGGCCGGTGGATGCGTGGGGCACCGGCGCGTCGGGGTAGGGGACGAAGGCGTGGACAGGGTCGTGCAGGGGCATCGTGTCTCCCGGGGATTCAAGGCAGCGCGCTCACCAGCCCGGCTGCGGCATCGGTGCGCAGGCAGCGCGCCTGGTGGCCCGGCGACAGGAGCACCGGCTCGGGTTGGACGCTGCGGCATTCGGCCACCGCGAGCTTGCAGCGTTCGGCGAAGGCACAGCCCGGCGGCAAGGCCGACAGGTCGGGCGGCGCGCCGCCGATGGTCTCGAGCCGGCTGCCGCGCGCCAGCGCGCCGTGGGCCCGGCTGCTCAGCAAGGCGATGGTGTACGGATGGCGCGGCGAGCGGATCAGCTCGCGGGCGCTGCCCTCCTCGACGATGCGGCCGGCATACATCACCGCGATGCGATCGGCCACCTCGACCGCCGCGCCGATGTCGTGGGTGACGAAGATCACCGACAGCCCGAGCTCGCGCTGCAGCTCGCGCAGCAGCAGCAGGATCTGGATCTGCACCGTGGCATCGAGGGCGGTGGTCGGCTCGTCGGCCAGCAGCAGTTGCGGCCGGCAGGCCAGGGCCAGCGCAATCATCGCGCGCTGGCGCATGCCACCCGACATCTCGTGCGGGTAGGCCGCCAGCCGGCGCTCGGGGCTCGGGATGCGCACCAGCTCGAAGAGCGCCAGCGCGCGCTGTTTCGCGACGGCGGCCGATACCTTGTCGTGCCGGCGGATGGATTCGACGATCTGCGCGCCCACCGAGTACACCGGGTCGAGCGCGAGCAGCGGTTCCTGGAAGATCATCGACGCGACCTTGCCGCGGAACGCCGCCAGCTCGCCGGCCGACATCGCCAGCACGTCGCGGCCCGCCACCCGCACGCTGCCACCGATGCGGGTGCGCCGCTCGGGATGCAGGCGCAGCAGCGTGCGCAGCGTGACGCTCTTGCCCGACCCCGATTCGCCGATCAGCGCCAGCACCTGCCCGCGCTGCACCTGCAGGCTGACGCCGCTGACGGCCTGCACCGGCGCGCGTCCGCCGGTGAACACGACGCCCAGGTCTCGCAATTCCACCATCGGGTCCTGCATCGATTGCCTCTAGATTGCTGCCGGGTGGCCGCTGCCCGGTTCGTGCATCAGGCAGGCCACGGTGTGCGCGCCGCGCCGCTCGGCCAGCACCGGCGCGCGCTGGCCGCACACCGGCGCGGCATCCGGGCAGCGCGGATGGAAGCGGCAGCCCGCGGGCGGGTCGATCGGGTTCGGCGGATCGCCCGCCAGCAGCGCCCGTTCGGTGCGGTGGTCCGGGTCCATCGACGGCATCGACGACAGCAGCGCCCGCGTGTACGGGTGCAGCGGCCCGGCGTAGAGCGACTCCGACGGCCCGAGCTCGGCCACGCGGCCCAGGTACATCACCATCACGCGATCGCTCAGGTAGCGCACCACCTGCAGGTCGTGGCTGATGAAGACGTAGGTGAGGCCGAACTCGGCCTTCAGGTCGAGCAGCAGGTTGATGACCTGCGCCTCGACCGACTTGTCGAGCGCCGACACCGCCTCGTCGAGGATCAGCAGCCGCGGCTGCAGCGCCAGCGCCCGGGCGATGTTGACCCGCTGCCGCTGCCCGCCCGACAGCTCGTGCGGATAGCGTTCGGCGAAGCGCTGCGGCTCCAGCCCGACGCGGGCCAGCAGGTCGCGGGCCCGCTGCACCGCCGGCCGGCGGCCGCTGCCGTGCACCTGGGGCCCGAAGGCGATCGAGTCCTCGATCGTYAGCCGCGGGTTCAGCGAGGCATAGCTGTCCTGGAACACCATCTGGACCTGCCGATGAAACTCCTTCAGCGGCAGCTCGCGGCCCCCCACGGTGCGGCCGTCGAACACCACCTCGCCGGCGGTCGGCCGGATCAGCTGCATCAGCAGCCGCGCGGTGGTCGACTTGCCGCAGCCCGACTCGCCGACGACGCCGAGCGTCTCGCCCTTGCGCACCTCGAAGTCGACGCCATCGACGGCACGCACGCTGCCGCCGCCGCGGCCCAGGAAGCCCGTGGACAGCGGGTAGTGCTTCTGCAGGCCGCGGATGGTCAGCAGCGGCTGCGCCGGACCGCCGACGTCGTCATGCACAGGACTTGTCGTCATCCCTTGTTGTCCATCGCCGAGCGCAGGCCGTCGGAAAGCAGGTTGAAAGTGATCGAGGTGATGAAGATCATCGCGCCCGGCAAGGCGGCGACCCACGGCTGCACGTAGATCGCCGTGCGCAGCGTGTTCAGCATCAGGCCCCACTCGGGCTCGGGCGGTTTCACGCCCAACCCGAGGAACGACAGGCCCGAGGCCAGGATCATCGACACCGCGATCAGGCTGGTCGCGTAGACGAAGATCGGCCCCAGCACGTTGCCCAGCACGTGCACGCGCACGATCGTGAAGGCGCCGGCGCCCGATGCCCGCGCCGCCTCGACGTAGTCGCGTCCGCGCACCTGCGTCGTGACGCTTTCGGCGACGCGCGCGATCTGCGGGATGAACACGATCGTCAGCGACACCAGCGAATTGAAGACGCCGGCGCCCAGCGTGCCCGACAGCGCGATCGCCAGCAGCACCGACGGGAAGGCATAGAACACGTCGACCGTGCGCATGATCGCGGCGTTGACGAAGCCGCCCGCATAGCCCGCGACGATGCCGATGGACGCGCCGAACAGGAAGGCGCACAGCACCGGCGTGATGCCCATGAAGAGCGACAGCCGCGCGCCGACGACCAGGCGCGACAGCATGTCGCGGCCGAGTTCGTCGCTGCCCAGCGGCAGCCCCGGCGTGCCGATGGGCTTGAGCCGCTGCAGCATCGAGGCCTGGTACGGATCGGCCGGCGCGAGCCAGGGCCCGAACAGCGCGAGGCCCAGCAACATCAGCACGGCGATGGCGGCACCGACGGCCACCGGATCGCGCAGGAAGCGGTGGCCGACCGAGGCCCAGTAGCCGCGCGAACGCCGTGCGGGCGAGGCCGACGGCGACATGACAAGGGTGCTCACGGCCATCCTTTCCTCACTGTCCTCACCCTCGCGCGATGCGCGGATCGAGCAGCGTCTGCAGCACGTCGACCAGCAGGTTCAGCAGCACGAAGAACATCGCCAGCACCAGGATCGTGCCCTGCAGCAGCGGCAGGTCGCGCTGGAAGATGGCGGAGTTCAGCAGGAAGCCGGTGCCCGGCCACGAGAACACCGTCTCGATCAGGATCGAGCCGCCGAGCAGGTAGCCCAGCTGCAGGCCCATCACCGCCAGCGCGGTGGGCGCCGCGTTCTTCACGACGTGGCGGAAGATGCCGAAGCTCGTCAGGCCCTTGGCCCGCAGCCCGACGACGAACTCCTGGTCGAGCAGTTCCGAGACCAGCGCCCGCACCGTGCGCGCGATGATGCCCATCGGGATCACCGACATCGTCAGTGCCGGCAGCAGCAGGTACTGCAGGTGCGCGCCGTCCCAGGCCCAGTCGTCGGAACCGCCGGGGCCGGCACCGGTGGCGGGCAGCCACATCAGCTGCGACGAGAACACGATCACCAGGACCATGCCCAGCCAGTAGTGCGGCACGCTGACGCCCAGCACCGACAGCATCGATGCCAGCCGGTCGATGAACGTGCGGCGGAAGTAGCCCGCCACGAAGCCGAACAGGCCGCCCAGCGCGAAGCCGATCAGCGTGGCCACCACCGCCAGCCGCAGCGTGTTGACCACGGCCTTGAGCACCTCGCCGACCACCGGCCGGTTGGTCGCGATCGACACGCCCAGGTCGCCGTGCAGGGCCCGCCACAGCCAGGCGGCGAACTGCTCGGGGTAGCTGCGGTCGAAGCCGTACAGCTGCCGCAGCTGCGCCTGCAGCTCGGCCGACGCATCCGGCGGCAGGATGGACACCAGCGGATCGCCCGGCGCCAGGTGCACCAGCGCAAAGCACACCAGCGCGACGCCGAGCATGATGGGCAGCGCAAGCACGATGCGCCGGGCCAGGTAGGCAAGCATGCTCAGTCCATCGTCATCGTCGCGATGTCGATGAACCAGCTCTTCGGCTGCACGACGTTCTTCACCTTGGGCGACATCGCGCGCGGGCCGACGTCGTGCGCGATCCAGACGAAGGGCGCGTCATCGACGATGTGGGCGTGCAACCGGGCCAGCGCCGCGTTGCGCGCCGTGTCGTCGAAGGCGGTGCGGGCATCGGCCACCAGCTTGTCGACCTCGGCATTGCCGTAGTAGCCCCAGTTGTTGGACACCGGCGGGAAGGTCTTGGTGCTGACGAAGCGCACCATCGCGAAGAACGGGTCCATCGCCGCGAAGCTCACGTTGACGGCGCTGGCGCCGTTGGCCGACGGGTCCTTCGCGCCCTTGCGCCAGTTGGTGAACAGCGTGTTCCACTCGATCACGTCGAACTGCACATCGAACCAACACGCCTTCAGCGACTGCTGCACGAACTCGTTCATCGGCAGCGGCTGCATCTGGCCCGAGCCCGAGGCCGAGATCTGCACCTTGACCTTCAACGGCTTGGCGGCCGAGTGGCCGGCCTGGGCCATCAAGGCCTGGCCCGCCTTGACGTCGTAGCGGATGTCGAATGCCGGGTTGCCCCACCACGGATGGCCCGGCGGCACCGTGCCCTTGGGCTCGGCCATCATGCCGCCCAGCAGCTGCTTGAGGCCGCCGCGGTCGACGCACAGGTTGGCGGCCTGGCGCACGCGCTTGTCGAGCCAGGGCGAGCCCTCGGCGAACGACAGCTGCCACGGCCAGACGTGCGGCTGCGCGTTCGAGTAGATCTTGAAGCCGCGCTGCTGGATCTGCGGCATCGCATCGGGCGAGGGCGCCTCGATCCAGTCGACCTGGCCGCCGAGCAGCGCGGCGGTGCGCGCATTCGCCTCCGGCATCGGGATCAGCACCACCTTGTCGATCTTCGGCGTGCGCTTCGCATCCCAGTAGGCCTTGTTGGCGGCCAGCTCCAGCCGCTCGCGCGAGACGAAGCGCGTGACCTTGAACGGGCCGGAGCCCGAAGGATCGGCGGCAAAGGCCGTCCAGGCCTGCTTGGCGCGCTCGGCGGCATCGGTGGTGGCGGCAGGCACCGCCTTCAGCTTGGCGTCCCAGTGCGCGGGCGAGGCCATGAAGAGGTTGGTCAGGTTGATCGGCAGGAAGGAATCGGGCTCGCTGGTGGTGAGCTCCACCGTCAGCTCGTCGATCTTCTTCGCGCTGCGCAGCGTGGGCATGCGCGAGGCGGTCACGCCGACCTGGCTGGCATCGAACTGCGGCGCCGACTTGTCGAGCACCTTGTTGACGTTCCACACCACCGCGTCGGCATTGAACGCCGAGCCGTCGTGGAACCTGACGCCGGGGCGCAGCTTGAACACCCACTTCGTCCTGTCCTTGGCATCGACCGCCCAGGACGTGGCCAGCGCCGGGATCAGCACGCTCGGGGCATCGGCCTTCGACAGGTCCCATTGCGTGAGCGAGTCGTAGATCGGGATGCCGGTGAAGCGGTTGCCTTCGAAGCCCTGGTCGGGCTGCCCCAGCGTGCGCGGGATGTCGGCCGCCGTCATCGCGATGCGAAGCACCTTCTCCTGCGCCATGGCGGCTGCGCCGCACAGCAGCGAGACAGCCATCGCGGGCACGACCATGCGATTGCGCAGGCGCGAAGACAACAACGGGTTCGGGCTCATCGGGTCACCATCCGGGTGGGGTTGAGGGGTTCACGGGCTCGACACCGGATATGCAAGCGCTGTGCCAAACGGCTTGCCGTGTATCGATAATCGATACCACAAGACTCTTTTTCGATACCTGGTGACTGTTTGTCCATATCATTGGCTCGTAACTTGCTGTCCGCCCGGCGCTGCCATTCAACCCCTTCCATCTGCACTCACTCCGTGAACAACACCCTTTCCGCACCCGCCACGCWCCAGGTCGATGGCGCGCGCCTGTGGCAATCGCTGATGGACCTGGCGCGCATCGGCGCGACGCCCAAGGGCGGCGTGCGCCGCATCGCGTTGACCGACGAAGACCGCCAGGGCCGCGATCTCGTGCTGCGCTGGTTCCACGAGGCCGGCATGGCGGTGCGCATCGACGAGGTGGGCAACGTGTTCGCGCGGCGCGACGGCACCGACCCCGCCGCGCGCGCGGTGGCCACGGGCAGCCACATCGACACCCAGCCCTCGGGCGGCAAGTTCGATGGCAACTTCGGCGTGCTCGCGGGCCTCGAAGTGGTGCGCACCCTGAACGATCACGGCATCTGCACGCGCGCACCGATCGAGGTCGCGTTCTGGACCAACGAGGAAGGCACGCGCTTCACGCCGGTGATGATGGGCTCGGGCGCGTTCGCCGGCGTGTTCGACACCGCGCGCATCCTCGGCGAGCAGGACCTGGCCGGGCTGGCGGTGGGCGACGAGCTCGAGCGCATCGGCTACCGCGGCACGCAGGCCTGCGGCGAGGTCCCGGGCGGCATGTTCGCGGCCTACTTCGAGGCGCACATCGAGCAGGGGCCCGTGCTCGAGGCGCAGGGCCTGCCGATCGGCGTGGTGCAAGGCGCGCTCGGCCAGCAGTGGTACGACGTGACGGTGACCGGCATGGACGCACACGCCGGCCCCACGCCGATGGGGCTGCGGCACGATGCGATGCTGGGCACGGCGCGCATGGTCGAGGCGGTCAACCGCATCGCGCTGGCAGAAGCGCCCGACGGCCGCGGCACGGTGGGCTTCGTCCAGGTGACGCCCAATTCACGCAACGTGGTGCCCGGCGAGGTGCGCTTCTCGGTGGACTTCCGCCACGCGCAGCAGGCGGGCCTGGACCGCATGGACGCCGCGATGCGGCGCGAGTTCGCGGCCATCGCCGATGCCGGCCGGCTGCAGGTGGCGATCGCCCAGGTGGTGAAGTTCGACCCCTGCGCGTTCGACGCGGCCTGCGTGGGCAGCGTGCGCCGGGCGGCCGAGGCACTCGGCCTGCCCAGCATGGACATCGTCAGCGGCGCCGGCCACGATGCCGTCTACGTGGCCCGCGTGGCCCCCACCGGCATGATCTTCGTGCCCTGCAAGGACGGCATCAGCCACAACGAGATCGAGGACGCACTGCCCGAGCACATCGCGGCAGGCGCCAACGTGCTGCTGCACGCGATGCTCGACAGGGCGTCCTGATCAGTGCGTCATCGCGAGCGAGATCGCGCGCGCGCACTCGATGACCATCGGCGCCAGCTGCTTCTGCGCCTCGTCCATCGTCCAGCGGCTGGTGGGCGGCGACACGTGCACGGCGCCCACCGGGCGGCCGGCACTGTCGATCACCGCAGCCGCCAGGCCCATGTCGCCGAGGAACAGCTCCTCGCAGTTGGTCGCGTAGCCGACCTTGCGGCACAAGGCGACGCGCTTCATGATCGCGTCGACGTCGGTCAACGTGGCGGCCGTGCGCCGCTCGCGCGCCGAAGCCTCCAGCAGCGCGCGGGCCTGCGCTTCCGGCAGGCGGCTCAGGAAGGCCCGGCCGGAGCTGGTGCAGTACATCGGGATGCGCATGCCCACCGGCGTGAGCACCGGGATGAACTTGGGCGCCAGCAACTGGGCCACGTAGACCATCTCCTGGTCCACCGCCTCGGTGAGGCTGGCGGTCTCGCCGCTGGCGTTGGCAAGCTGCGACAGGTAGGGATGCGCCGCGCGGATCAGCGGATGCGCAGCGAGGTAGTTGAACCCGATCTCGATGACCCGGGGCAGCAGCTGGAAGCGGCGCGTCTGCGGATGCTTGCCGATGTAGCCCAGCACCTGCAGCGTGTGCACGGTGCGCTGCACCGAGCCCTTGCTCATGCCGGTGAGGGTGGCCAGCTCGACCAGCGTCATCGTGCGATGCGCGGCATCGAAGGCCCGCAGCACCTGCAGGCCCTTGTCGAGCGAGACGTTGTAGAGCGCGTCGGCCGCCGGCGGCTCGGCGACGCGTGCCTGCTTCTTCGGAAGCGTTTTCCTGCTCGCTGCCATGCGGCTGAGCCCCGGCTGAGTATCGATGATCGATTCTAGATGACCGACATTCGATCTCGATGGAGATCAGGCATTCTCGACTGCCACTGATGTGCCGCGCGCGTTTCGACCACCCGCTGCACGACGAAGGCGGCGTCGCGCGCGATGCCCGAGAAGCGCCCCGATCCCCACGTGTGCAGCCAGGGCAGGCCGATGAAGTAGAGGCCGGGGACGCGGGTCACGCCGCGTTCATGGACGGGATGGCCGCGCCCGTTGAAGACGGGCGCATCGAGCCAGCGGAAGTCCGGCGCGAAGCCGATGCACCACACGACGCTCGTGATGCCCGCACCGCGCAGCGACAGCGATTCGCGCTCCTCGAGCGGTTGCCACACCGGCCGGTAGGCGCCGCCGGGGGGCGCCTGCAGGCCGCGCTCGGCGATGTGGCGGTCGATCGAGGCGTTGATGCCGTCGTAGGTGCGATCGGCCTGGTCCAGCACCTCGCGCAGCCGCGGTGCGAAGCGCAGCGTGTCGCCGTCGCCGTCCAGGCCGGTGAGCACGCCGTAGAGCTCCATGCCTTCCGTCGCGAAGCGGCGCAGGTCGATGTCGCGCCCGCCGTCGCGGCCGGTCACGTAGTGGTTGGTGTTGTCGCGCACGCCCTCGCGCAGCGGATGCCGGCCCACGGGCATGTCGTAGTAGCCCATGTCGGCCAGCCAGTCCACCACGTCGCGGCCGCGGTAGAAGCGCGCGCAGCGCGGTGCGTCGCCGACCGCGAGCACCACCTCGCGACCCGCGAGGTGCAGGTCTTCGGCGATCTGCGCTCCGCTCTGCCCGGACCCCACCACCAGGACCCGGCCGGGCGGCAACTGATGCGCGTTGCGGTACTGCGCCGAATGGAGCTGCGCGATGCCGGGCGGCAGCCGCTCGGCCAGGCGGGGCACGATGGGCTCGTGGTAGCCGCCCGAGGCCACGACCACCTGGGCCGCCGTGCACTCGCCCTCGCTGCTGCGCACGAGGAAGCCGCCCCGATCCCCGTCACCTCCCTGCGGCGTGACCCGCTCGACCGCCACGCCTTCGCGCAGCGGCGCGTTCACGTGCGCGCGGAAGGCCTCGAGGTACTGCACGATCTCGTCCTTCTTCATGAAGCCGTGCGGCTCGCTGCCGCGGTAGGCATGGCCCGGCAGCGCGCACTGCCAATTGGGCGTGACGAGGCAGAAGTTGTCCCAGCGCTGCGTCTGCCACACGTGCATCGCGCGGTGCTTCTCGAACACCAGGTGCTCGATGCCTTCGGCCTGCAGGCCGTGGCTGATCGACAGGCCGGCCTGGCCGCCGCCGACGACGACGACCTCGTGATGGGGCGGGTGGGGGCTCTTCATGGGCAACTCCTCGGGAAGGTCAGGCAGGTTCGAACGAGAGCACGCGCACCCGCGCATCGGCGCGGTGCGCGAATGCGGCGACCTGCGCCTCGGTCTGCACGAGCTGGTCGCCGGCGCGCGAGCACGTGAAGCCGAACTTCGCCTGCACCCGTTCGTTGGCGATCGCGGTGGCCTCGCGCACGCGGCGCAGCAGGTCGTCGAGCGCGTAGTCCTCGCCGGCGCGCAGGTAGTCCTGGATCACGAGCGAGGGCGAGTAGCAGAGGGTCTCGCTGGCGTCGGGCCAGCGCAGCCGGTAGTGGAGTGCGGGCATGGCGATGTCGGCTCAAAGGGGAATCGGAAGGCGCTCGATGCGGGCGGGTGGGTGGATTCCGGCGTGCAGCGTGCGCAGGTACCAGGCCTCATGCAGCGCCGCGCTGCGTTCCCAGGCATGGGCACGGCACACGGGCGGCGGCTCGGCGAGCCTGGGCATGCGCGCGGCCGCCTGCAGGCCGGCGGCGATGGAGTCGGTGTCTTCCGGGTCGCACCATGCGACGGCGGGGCTGTCGGCCAGGTGCTCGGTGAAGGGCGGCCGCTTCGACACCAGCACCGGCGTGCCGCAGGCCAGCGCCTCCAGCGCGACCAGGCCGAAGCCTTCCACCAGCGAGGGCATGGCCAGCACGCGGGCGCGGCGCATGAGCGCGGGCAGCATCTCGTCGGCCAGCGGGCCGGTGAGCAGCACGGGCAGCTCCGCACCGGCGGCCGCGCCCAGGTCGGCGAGTGCCTGCCGCCAGGCGCGGCGGGCGCCGCTGTGGTCGAGCATGCTGGCACCGCCTGCGATCACCAGGCGCGCCTCGGCCCAGTCGGGATCGCGCCGGCGCAGCGCGGCGAAGGCATGCAGCAGCCGCACCGTGTTCTTGCGTTCCTCCACGCCACCCACCAGCAGGCACACCGGCGGGCCCGGGTCGTCGAGCCCGAGCGTGCGCAGGCGGTGCGCGTCACCCGCGTCGGGGGCGATGCGGTAGCGGCCGAGGTCGACGCCGTTGAACATGCGCTCCGGCCGCACGCCGTGCCGGTCGCGCAAGTGCGCGCACCAGGTGTCGCTGACGCAGGCCACGCCGTCGGCGGCTCGCCAGGCGCGCTCCTGCCAGCGGTTGAGCGTCTCCTGGGCGAAGACGTCGAGGTGGTGCACCGTGCGCAGCCAGCGCGGCAGGCCCAGGCCGCCGGCACGCAGCAGCGCGAGGGCGTTGCCGCTCACGCTGTCCTGCGCATGCAGCAGGTCGAAGCGGCCGCGCTGCAGCAGCGCGGGCAGCGCCTGCAACAGCGCGTCGATGCGCCGGCGCACCTGTTCGACGAGATCGCCGGTGAGCACCGGCAGGCGGATCAGCTCGACGGGAAAGCCGGTGCTGCGGAAGAGCGATTCGCCAGGCTCCGCCGACGCGATGACGGCGACCTGGTGGCCGCGCCGCATCAGCGCGTCGGCCAGCTCCAGCGTGTGGACCACGCCACCGCGCGGCCGCACGGAGTGGGTGAGCAACGCGATGCGCAGCGTCATGACAACCCCTCGCTCGATGAGTACATCGATCGATCCCCCGAGGGGAACGATGGCCGCGGCTCCAAGCCCGCCTGCGCGGGCTTGGACGGCCAGAGTGCCAGTCGCGTCTCGTGACTGGCGCGGGCCGGCTTGGGAGCGGCCCGGCGCTCGGCCCGCCTCATGCGGCCGTCCACTCGGGCACCGATGAACGGTTCGCTGGCCAGGTCCCACAGCGTGGCGTGTGCGCCGGCCAGCGCCAGCGTGAGGCGGCTGCCCGGCTGCACGCCGCCGATGTCGGCGCAGGCGATGTCCTGCGAGCGAAAGACCGCCTGCACCGCCTCGGCCTGCGCCTCGCGCACGCTCAGCAGGTAGCCGTAGCTCGGGAAGGCGCACAGCCAGCGCAGGTGCGCGGCGAAGGCTTCCGGGCCCGTCTCGTGCCAGCCGGGCGTGCCGGTCGGCAGCGGCAGCCGGGCCAGGTCCACCTGCGCGCCGACATCCGAGCATTCGAGCAGCATCAGCAGGGTGCCCGGCACGCCCGCCATGCTGATGTCCTTGCCGGCATCGCACAGGCCGGCCTCGGCGATCTGCGGCAGCAGCGCGAGGTCCTTGCGCAGGCGCTGCGCGGGCGCCGAGGTCGACGCGTCCCAGAACGGGTGGCCGCCTTGCCACTGCCCGCGCAGGTCCACGGCCATCAGCAGCCGGTCGCCGGGCCGCGCCGCGAAGCTGCTGATCAGGCGCCGCGCACGACCGAGCACGGCCACCGCGAGCTGGCCGCCTGCGGCATGCAGGTTGCTGTGGCCGCCCACGAGCGGCACGCCATAGCGCTCGCACGCGGCACGCATGCCCGCGAGGAGCTGCCGCGCCAGCTCGGCATCGGCGGCCCAGAGCGCATCGACCACCGCGGTCGGGCGCCCGCCCATCGCAGCGATGTCGCTCAGGTTCACCATCACCCCGCTGTAGCCCGCGAACCAGGGCATGGCGTCGACGAAGTCCTGCACCAGCCCCTCGATGGCGAACAGCAGGTGGCCGTCGCCGGCGGGGTCGGGCAGCACCGCGCAATCGTCGCCGTTGGGCACGGCGGTGCGGCCGGCGACGCTGCCGAGCTGCGGCAGCACCGAGGCGATGTCGCGCTTGTGCCGGAACCCGCGGCTGTCGCGCAGCGCTGCGGCGAGTCGGGCGAGGTGGTCCATGGCGTCAGCCTTGCGCGAGCACGAAGCCGGCGTACGGCGTGGTGCACGGCGGGTAATGGGCCAGCGAGGCCTGCATCAGCGCATGCGGCCGGCCATGCAGCTCGCAGGTGTCGAGCTGCTGCCAGTGCAGGCGCTCGAACAGCGGCACGTTCTGCGCCTGCACATGGGCGAGGAACTCCCCGCAGCCGAGCGCGTGGGCGCTGCTCACCGCGAGCCGGATGAGGCTCGAGCCCAGCCGCCGGTGCTGTCGCCAGTCGGCCCGCACCGCCAGGCGCGACCCCCACCACACGCCGGGCGCCGCCTGGTGGATGCGCACGGTACCGATCACCTCGTCGGCCTCGCCGGCGAGGCAGGTGAGGGCCACGAGGGAACGGGTGCTGGCGTCGCGGTCGATCGCGTCGCGGTCATCGTGGGCGAACAGCGCCTGCTCCTCGCAGAACACGCGGCGGCGCAGCGCGAGGGCCTCGCGGTCCATCCACGGATCGCTCGCCCACTGGATGCGGAACTCCTGCGGCGCATAGGCCGGGTCGAGCTCGCACCAGGGCGGCAGGGGGGAGGCGTGGAGGTGCATCGCGGGGCTCCGGTGGGGTCAGGCCGACAGCGGCGTTTCGTAGCGCGACAGCGTGGAGCAGGCCGCGCAGCGCCCGCAGCCGGCCTTGATGTCGGCCGCGCGCACGCCGGCCTCGTCGACCAGGCGGCCGAGCGGCTCCAGCACGCTGCGCATGAACCCGGCCGATGGCGCGGGGTGGTCCTCCAGCGGCGTGCCGCTGATGGGCACGAAGGGCACGACGAAGGGATAGACGCCCATCGCGAGCAGCCGCCGGCTGGCCTCGAGCAGCGTCTCGGCGCTGTCACCCAGCCCCGCCAGCAGGTAGGTGCTGACCTGGCCGCGGCCGAACACCTGCACCGCCGCGCCGAACGCATCCCAGTAGCGCGCCATCGGCACCTCGGACTTGCCGGGCAGCAGGTGCCGGCGCAGGGTCTCGTCCACCACCTCGAGGTGCATGCCGAGCGTGTCGACGCCGGCCTCCTTGAGCCGCTGGAACCAGGCGTCGGTGTCGGGCGGCTCGCACTGCGCCTGCAGCGGCAGGTCGACCGCGGCGCGGATCGCCTGCGCGCTGTCGCACAACACCTTGGCGCCGCGGTCGGGCGTGGGCGGCGTGCCGGTGGTCATCACCATGTGCTTCACGCCGTCGAGTTCGACCGCGGCGCGCGCCACCTCGGCGAGCTGGGCAGGCGTCTTGTGCGCGATGGTGCGGCCGGCCGCGAGCGACTGCCCGATCGCGCAGAACCTGCAGGCCTTGCGCCGGCTCTCGTAGCGGATGCAGGTCTGCAGCACGGTGGTGGCGAGCACGTCGGCGCCATGCAGCGTGGCGATCTGCGCGTACGGGATGCCGTCGGCCGTGCTCAGGCCGTAGAAGCGGGGCTGGCGCGGAAAACTCACGCTCGCGATGGGAATGCTGCCGCGGCGCARCACGCTGCGGCCGTCGGGGCCGGGCGCGTCGGCGACGAAGGGCGATGCGAAGGCGCCGGCGGTGTGCACCGGCACCATCAGCGTCACGCCGTCGACCGTCACCGCCTTGTGGTCCGACGGACCCGCGCCGCCGCGGCGGCTGGCCGCGCCGGCGCCGGGGTCGAGCAGCCGCATGCCTTGCGACTGCAGCTCGGTCATCAGCTCTGTCATCAGCTCTGTCGTCAGCGCGCGGGAAGCTGGCGGCAGCGCGAGCACGGCATCACTCATGGGCGGCTCCTTCGGGGTGGGGCAGGGCGGTCTCCTGCGAAGGCGGGGACGGCCAGGGAACGACGGTGCTGGCGGCATCGCGGCGGATCGCGAGGCTCAGCAGCTCGGGGCGGGCGTAGTGGCCCACCGAATCCATCATGCGTTTGCGCTTGGCGATGAGCGCCATGTCGAGGTCGGCGACCACGAGGCCTTCGCCTTCGGTCAGCGGCTCGGCGAGGTACCTGCCTTCGGGCGAGACGATGGCGGTGTGGCAGCCGCCGCGCAGCGCGCCCTGCAGCTTCTCGTCGGCGGTGATGGCACGCACCTGCTCGTCGCGCAGCCAGCCGGTCGCGTTGACGACGAAGCAGCCCGACTCCAGCGCGTGGTGGCGGATGGTCACGCCCATCTGGTCCGCAAAGACCTGGCCGACGAGCGAACCGGGGAACTGCGCGCAGTGGATCTCTTCGTGCGCGGCCATCAGCGCATAGCGCGCGAGCGGGTTGTAGTGCTCCCAGCAGGCGAGCGCCCCGACGCGGCCCACGCGGGTGGCGGCCGTCGTGAGCCCGGCACCGTCGCCTTGCCCCCACACCATGCGCTCGTGGTAGGTGGGCGTGATCTTGCGGCGCTTGAGCACGAGGCGGCCGTCGGCGTCGAAGACGAGCTGGGTGTTGTAGAGGCTGCCGTGGTCGCGCTCGTTGACGCCGAGCACCACCACCATGCCCGCCTCGCGCGCGGCGGCCGAGACCGCATCGGTGAGCGGGCCCGGCACGCTCGGCGCGCGCTCCATCAGCAGCAGGTGCGCCGGGCCTTGCTGCACCGGCGGCTGCACGAAGGAGAAGTAGGGGTAGTAGGGCACGCAGGTCTCGGGGAAGACGATCAGCTCCACGCCCCGGCGCGACGCCTCGCGCACGGTCTCGAGCACGCGGGCGAGCGTGCCGTCGGCGCTGTCCAGATCGGGTGCGATCTGGGCCGCGGCCGCGCGAACCGACCTGGGCGCCGGCATCACAGGGTCCAGGTGTCCAGGATGAAGGCGCCGGCCTTGCGGTGGAGCAGGACGACGTCCAGCACGTCCAGCGGGTTGATCGGGCGGATGCCTTCGATCAGCGCGCCTTCGCCATGCCCGTACAGCGCCTGGAGCGCGAAGCGGCAGGCGTAGACCTTGCCGCCTTCGGCGATGAACTTGGTGATCTGCTCGTTGAAGTTCTGGTGGCCGGGGAAGGCAGCGTCGCCGAGCTTCGGAAAGCCGCGCTTGACGCCCAGCGTGACGCCGGGACCGTACAGCAGGATCGAGGTGTCGAAGCCCTTGCGCTGCAGGCGCGTGGCCTGCAGCAGGTTGACGAAGCCGATCGAGCCCTCGAAGGCGACGGTGTGGAACGTCACGAGGGCCTTCTCGCCGGGGGCGGCCTTGACGTCCTCGAACACCTTCTCTTCGTAATCGACCAGGAAGTCGCCCTTCTGGGCGGCGGGGTGGGTGACGGTGGGCATGGATGTGTCCTCGCGTGGGTTGGAGACGTTCGACCGGCGGGGCGCGCCGGATGACGATGCCATTGCGAGCGATGTGCCACGCGCGGCCGGGGCCGGCCGATCAACATGCGATCAACGGGGCGTCGGCGGTTCGCGCTGCCGCGCTGCCGGCGCGGCGGCCGGCGGCACGGCCGCACCATCAGACTGCGGCGCGATGCAATCAATGCACCCGATCAAGGGCGGGCGTGCACCTCGAACGGCCCCCGGCATCGAGGGCAGGGCCGTGCAATCAGCGGGTCCGGCAGGCACACTGGGCCATGCCGTTTTCGCACTGGATCGCCCGCATCCGCAACAGCGGACTTCCCGCCTACCAGCTCATCCCCGAGCTGATCGCCGAAGACCTGCAGCAGGGCCGGCTGGCGCCGCGCGAGCGACTGCCGCCGCTGCGCGAGCTGGCGGGCACGCTGCAGCTCAACTACACGACGGTGGTGCGCGGCTTCGCGGCCGCGCGCGAACGCGGGCTCATCGCGTCGCGCCCCGGCATGGGCTCGTACGTGCGCGGCTCCTTCATCGGCCTGCCGCTGCGTGCGGGCACCGGTGCCGAGATGACGATGAACATGCCGCCGGAGATCGAGGACCACCCCGCGATGCAGGCGCTGCAGCACAGCGCGGCCGAGGCGATCACCGCGGCCACGCTGCACGACCTGATGCGCTACCAGGATTTCGGCGGCACGGCGCACGACCGGGCGCTCGCGGCGCACTGGCTCGCGCAGTGGGTGCCCGAGGCGCGGGCCGAGCGCGTGCTGGTCGCGCCGGGCATCCATGCCGTGCTGCTGGCGCTGGTCTCGATGCTGGTCAGGCCGGGCCAGGGCCTGTGCGTCGAGAGCCTCGTCTACCCGGGCATGAAGGCCATCGCGGCGCAGCTGGGGACGCAGTTGCAACCGCTGGCGATGGACGAGCACGGGCTCGTGCCGGAGGAGTTCGAAGCCGCGTGCAAGAGCACGCCGGTCGGCGCGCTGTACCTGTGCCCGAACCTGCACAACCCGACCACCGCCACGCTGCCGATGCGCCGCCGCGAGCAACTCGCCGACATCGCGCTGCGCTACAGCGTGCCGATCATCGAGGACGACGCCTACGGCATGCTCCCCGCCGCCACGCCGCCGGCGCTGGCCGACTACGCGGGCGCCATCACCTACTACATCAGCGGCCTGTCGAAGTGGCTGGGCGCGGGGGTCCGCGTCGCGTACGTGCTCGCGCCGACGCAGGCGGCGCAGCAGCGCCTCGCGGGGGCGCTGCGTGCGACGACGGTGATGGCATCGCCCTTCGTCAACGCGGTGGTCTCGCACTGGCTGGCGCACGGGCACTGCGACGCGGTGCTGGCCGCCGTGCGCGCCGAATGCGGCTGGCGCAGCACGCTGATGCGCGAGCGGCTCGGCGGGCTCGGCGTGCGCACGCACCCGCAGGGCTTCCACGGCTGGCTGCCGCTGCCCGGGGGCGAGGGCAACGGTTCATCGGCGAGCCGCATCGCCGGCGCGTTGCGCGAACTCGGCGTGGCCGCGGTGGCCGCCAACGCGTTCTCCACCGACCGGCAGCCGCCCGAGGGCCTGCGGCTGTGCCTGGGGGGCGGGCTCACGCGCGACGATTGCGGACGGGCGCTGCAGGCGGTGGCGGCGGCCTTGGGGAGGAGCGAGGCAGATCGGGCCTGACGCGTTGCTGCGCGCTCGCCAGCGGACGGACTGGAACGGGTTTTCTCGTGCACTTTCGCAGCAGGGCACTGTCCGGGGCCGGGCAGCGGCTCAAGCCCAGCCGCCGCGGGTCGATACGGTCTTCATGCCGCAGCATGTCCTCAGGGCGGCTCGCGCCGGGTACGGCTTGTACCGACCGGATCCAGGTTCTATTGCAAAGGTCCGCCCGTGAACTTCCACCGCATGAAACTCGGTACCAAGTTGATCAGCGCCTTCATCGGCGTCTGCCTCGTCGGCGCGGTCGTCAGCGCCATCGGCATCAGCAACATGGGCCGGATCAACGACGCGGGCGACAAGATCTACAAGATGGACATGATCGGCCTGTCGCTGGCCAAGGAGGCGAACATCAACCTGCTGTACGTCGGCCGTTCGCTGCGCAACGCATTGCTGGCCCCGACGGCAGAGCAGCGCACCAGCGCGCTTGCCAAGAGCGAGAAGGAGCTGGCGCTGCTGCGCGAGAACCTCGACAAGGCCAAGCCGCTGTTCTGGTCCGAGAAGGGGAAGGCCGCATTTGCCCAACTGGAAAGCGGTTGGCAGGAATACACCCAGGGCGTCAGGAAGCTGCAGGCGGACACGGCGTCGGCCAAGCTGGACGAGCGCGCCGAGATCACGAAGTACATGTTCGGGGACTTTGCACGGATCGTCACCAAGCTCGATGACGACATGTCGGCGCTGGCCGACGTCAAGGAGGCCAATGCCAAGCACGCTTCCGAAGCCAATGCGGCGAGTTTCCAGAATGCCCGCAATCTCATGCTGGCCCTGGTCACCGGTGCGTTGCTGCTGGGCATCGGCATCGGTTTCTGGCTGACGCGCGGCCTGGTGCGCCAGCTGGGCGCCGAACCGGCTGCGGCGGCCCACCTGGCCCAGAGCGTTGCCGGCGGTGACCTCAGCACGAACATCGACGTGCGCATCGGCGACACGACCAGCGTCATGGCCGCACTCAAGGCGATGCAGGCCAACCTGGCGCAAGTCGTCTCGAACGTGCGCAGCAACTCCGAGAGTGTCGCCACCGCATCGGCCCAGATCGCCCAGGGCAACCTGGACCTGAGCCAGCGCACCGAAGAACAGGCCTCGGCACTCGAACAGGCGGCCGCCTCGATGGAAGAGCTCAGCTCCACCGTCAAGCAGAACGCCGACAACGCCAGGCAAGCCAACCAACTCGCGGTCAACGCGAGCACGGTGGCCATCGAAGGCGGCGAAGTCGTGGGCCAGGTGGTGCAGACCATGAAGGCCATCAACGACAGCTCGAAGAAGATCACCGACATCATCAGCGTCATCGACGGCATCGCCTTCCAGACCAACATCCTCGCGTTGAACGCGGCGGTCGAAGCGGCGCGTGCAGGCGAGCAGGGCCGCGGCTTCGCCGTGGTGGCCGCCGAAGTGCGCAGCCTGGCCGGCCGTTCGGCCGAGGCGGCCAAGGAGATCAAGAGCCTGATCAACGCCAGCGTCGAGCGTGTGGAGCAAGGCACGACGCTCGTCGGCCAGGCCGGCGTCACGATGACCGAGGTGGTCAGCTCCATCAAGCGCGTGACCGACATCGTCAGCGAGATCAGCGCCGCCAGCAGCGAGCAGAGCGTGGGCGTTTCGCAGGTCGGCGAGGCGGTCAGCCAGATGGATCAGGTCACGCAGCAGAACGCAGCGCTGGTCGAAGAAAGCGCAGCCGCGTCCGAGAGCCTGAAGGTGCAGGCGCTGCACCTGGTGCAGGCCGTGGCCGTCTTCAAGCTGCCGGCCGGCAGCGCGGAACATCAAGCGCGCCCCGGCCCGGCCGACGACGTGCGCAGCCACGGCGAGCGCCGCGGGCCGGAGCGCGCGAAGAACGTGACTCGACCCGACTTCGGCAAGGCGAAGGCCAAGGGGCCCGCGGCYGGACCCCTCGCCACGCCGGCCGCCGCGGTGGCGGTGGCGCGCACCGGCACCGACGACTGGGCCAGCTTCTGATCGGGGGAGCGGGCGGGGTTCAGTTGCTGTACGGCTACCGCGCCCGGATCAATCCGAGGCGATACGGAAGGCGCTCGTAGCTCGCAGTCGAACCTGGGTCGACCCCTTGGTACAGGAACTGCATGTTGCAGGCGTTGATGGTGAGCGTTTCGTCGTAGCCGGCGCGAATCATTTCGCCGTGGCTGATGTCGTTCGTCCATTTCGCGCCGTCGAACGAGACGTTTGCAGCGCCCGCGAAGGGGGCGGACTGCTTGTCTGCCAAGGCAGTCCAGGGGCCATCCAGGCTGGTCGACGTCCAGGACCGGAAATAGCGCGGCCCGTAAGCCTCGACCAGCAGGAGGTACTTGTTCGTGCCTTCGACCTTGTACACGTTGCTGGCTTCGAACAGTTTGCCCGCCACCGGGTCGGACATCACCGTTTCATAGCCGGAAAAGTTGGGGAAGTTGCCGATGGCGGTCTTGGAGCGATAGAGCTTCCCGTCGTCGCCGGAGAAGAACAGGTGGCAATTGGCGCTGTCGCAGATGACCCAGTAGTCGATTCCGTTGGACGGACCGCCGCTCAGCAGGGGCTTGGGCGCGCTCCATCCGTCGGGATTGGCGATGTCGGTGTTGGTGGAGTACTTGGCACCCCATTGCGAAATCAGGTACCACTTGTTGTGCGGCCGGAAGTAGAAGACCTGCGGCGCGACTGAGTCGCCCACGGGCTTGTTGGCAAGCGGCACCTGTACCGCGCTCGCGGCCTTCGAGAAGTCGCTGAAGTTCATGTAGACGGCGCTCCACGCATTCCTCGACGTATCGAAGACCGTCGCAAAGACGTGATAGAGATCGTTGTAGCGAACGATCGTCGGATCCTTGATCGACACGAAGTTGGCCGATTGCGGCGCAATCAGGGCCTGCGTAGAGACCCATGAAAAGGTGGAAGGCAGGTCGCAGGCCGCAGGCGCAGGCGCAGGCGCAGGCGCAGGTGCAGGCGCAGGCGCAGGTGCAGGTGCAGGCGCAGGCGCAGGCGCAGGTGCAGGTGCAGGTGCAGGTGCAGGTGCAGGTGCAGGTGCAGGTGCAGGTGCAGGTGCAGGTGCAGGTGCAGGTGCGGGTGCAGGTGCAGGTGCAGGTGCTGGGGCCGACCCAACGGGTGCCGCGGCAGGGCCCGAGTCATTGCCTCCCCCGCAGGCAGACAGCACCATGGCGCACAGCAGGATGCTGGTTGCAGTCGCGCGTCCGTGACGTTGGCTTGGCATGCTCATCGTGAAGATCCTGTTGCGTCAGAGTTGGCGCGGCACGCCCATGTCGGTCGACACGCGGTGCCCTCGATTCCGGCGCCAGTGTCTGAGTCGCGATGCCAGGAAAGCTGACGAAACTTGCGGAGTCGACGGATGCCACGCGGGGTGTTGGCACAGCGAGACGCCATGCAACAGGATGCAAATTCCGTCAGCCACCGACCCAGCGTTCCTCCGACAGCTTGAGGTGCGTGTGCATCGCGGACTGGGCGGCCAGTGGGTCACGCGCTTCGATGGCGCGAAGAATGGCCTCGTGTTCCTTCAGCGCAAGATTCCAGGTGCGGGCGTTCTCGTAGCGTGAACTGATCTTGGCCGAGATCGGGCTGTGGCGTTCGTCGAACAGCTCCGCCACGATCCGCACCATCACCGAGTTGCCGCTCATCTCAGCGATGGTCAGGTGGAACTGCCGGTCGTGGTCGATCGGAATGCGGCGCTTGGCGACCTCGCTGCGCATGCCTCCGACGATCTCGCGCAGGCGCAGCAGCGCCGACTCGCTCCCGTGTGCGCAGGCGAGCATGACCACCGAACCCTCGAACGCCGCGCGCGCCTGCATGAGCTCGCTCGGGCTTTCGCCCAGTGCGGCCGTCATCTCGGGCGGCCGTTCCGCCCGGGCGCACACATACACGCCGGATCCGCTCCGGATCTCCACGCTGCCTTCGACGTCGAGCGCGATCAAGGCTTCACGCAGCGAGGGCCGCGACACACCCAGCTGCTGCGCCAGGTCGCGCTCCGGCGGCAGCCGCGTGCCGGTGTCGAAACCACCTTGCTGGATGAGCTCGCGGATCTGGTCGGCGATCTGCTGGTAGAGCCGGCGGGGCTCGACCTGCTTCAACTGAAGGGTCATGGCGGGTCCGGGAAATTGGCCTGACCATGATAGCGACATCGTTTGCCCGATGCCGCCTCCGACGCAGCAACGCACCGGCAGATTCAGGGAATGTCCCAGGTTCCCCGGTAGATCTTGGTCAGGCCAAATCGCAACTGATCGGTAAGGTGGTTTGACCAAAAGGAGACACGACTTGCAGCTTCACGCAGAGCCAGCCGGCACGGCGGACTCGCCACGCCGCGCATCGCCCGAACCCTTGCTGAGCCTGCACGGCATCGGCAAGCGGTTCCTCGCGGTGACCGCGCTGCAAGGCGTGAACTTCGAGCTGCGCCGCGGCGAAGTGCATGCCGTGTGCGGCGAGAACGGCGCAGGCAAATCGACGCTCATGAAGATCGTCAGCGGACAGCTGCAGCCCGACGAGGGGCACATCGCGTTCAAGGGCACGCGGATCCGCTTTGCCTCGACCCGCGAGGCCGAGGCCGCCGGCATCGCGATGATCCACCAGGAGCTCAATCTCGTCCCCCACCTGTCGGTGGCCGAAAACATCTTCCTGGCCCGCGAGCCGGGCCGGGGCGGGTGGATCGACCGGGCGAAACTCCATGCCGGCGCCACGGCCTGCCTGCAGCGGCTGGGCGTGGACATCGCCCCGACGCACCTGGTGCGCACGCTGTCGGTGGCGCAGCGGCAGATGGTCGAGATCGCCAAGGCGCTGTCGCTGGATGCGGAAGTCCTCATCATGGACGAGCCCACCTCGTCGCTCACCGAGACGGAAACCGAGCAACTCTTCAAGGTCATCCACGAGCTCAAGCGCGCCGGCGTCGGCGTGGTCTACATCTCGCATCGGCTCGACGAGATGGCGCACATCGTCGACCGCGTGACGGTGCTGCGCGATGGCCGCCACGTGAGCACCGATGACTTCGCCGCGACGACGGTCGACCGCATCGTCGAGCGGATGGTCGGCCGCCCGCTGGAAGACAAGTTCCCGCCCGCCACGCGGGTGCCGACCACCGAGGTCCTGATGTCGGTGCGCGGCCTGGCGCGCCAGCAGGCGTTCGAAGGCATCGGCTTCGACCTGCGGCGCGGAGAAATCCTCGGCTTCGCAGGACTCCTGGGGGCCGGCCGCACCGAGGCGGCGCGAGCGGTCTTCGGCGCCGACCTCCCGGACGCCGGCACCGTGCAGCTGGGCGGCCAGGTGCTGCGCATCCGGTCGCCGCGAGACGCGATCCGCCACGGCATCGCCTACCTGTCGGAAGACAGAAAGCACGACGGCCTCGCGATCGACATGCCGCTGGTGCACAACGTCACGATGGCCAACATGGCGGCGGTGTCGGGTCGTGCGGGCTTCATCCGCTTCAGGGAGGAAGAGGCGTCCGCCCGGCGCTTCGTCGACTCGCTGGCCATCCGCACGCCGTCTGCACGCCAGCTGGTGCGACTGCTGTCGGGCGGCAACCAGCAGAAGGTCGTGATCGCCAAATGGCTGTTCCGCGACTCGCGCGTGCTGTTCTTCGACGAGCCCACGCGCGGCATCGACGTGGGCGCGAAGTACGCCATCTACCAACTGCTCGACGAACTCGCCGCGCAAGGCATCGGCGTGGTGCTCATCAGCTCGGAGCTGCCCGAGATCCTGGGCATGACCGATCGGGTGGCGGTGTTCCATGCCGGGCGCATCACCGGCACGCTCGACACGCGCAGGACCTCACAGGAAGAAATCATGCATTTCGCCTCGGGCCGGCCGGCACGCGCGGCTGCATGACCAGGCCAGGCACCCCATGACCGACAAGCAGAAAGACCTGTTCCAGAAGTTCGCGGCGCTGGCGAGCCTGATCGCGCTCACGGCGGTGTTCTCGTTCGTGAGCGACTCGTTCCTCTCCGTCGGCAACGGCATGACGGTCGCGCTGCAGGTGACCTCCATCGCCTACCTCGGCATCGGCGCGACCTGCGTGATCATCACCGGCGGGATCGACCTGTCGGTGGGCGCCATCCTCGCGTTGGCGGGTGTCGTCGCCGCGCTGGCGGTGAAGGCGGGCCTGCCGGTGCCGCTGGGCATGCTGTGCGGGCTGGCGGTGGGGGCCTTGTGCGGGCTCGTCAACGGCCTGTGCGTGACCTTGCTCAGGCTGCCGCCGTTCATCGCGACGCTGGGCATGATGATGGTCGCGCGCGGCGTGGCGCTGCAGATCACCGATGCCAAGGCCATCGGCGGACTCGGCGAGGGGTTCGCGGCACTCGGCAACGGATCGCTGGGCCGCATCGTCAAGATCGGCGCCGATGGATTCCCGGACGTCGTGTTCCCGGGCATTCCCTACCCGGTGCTGCTGATGATCGCGCTGGCCGTCGCGGTGGCGGTGCTGCTCAACCGCACCACGCTCGGCCGCTTCATCTATGCCATCGGTTCGAACACCGAGGCGGCGCGCCTGTCGGGCGTGGACGTGCGCGGCGTCACCGTCTTTGCCTACGTGCTGTCGGGAACGCTCGCGGGGCTGACGGGCTGCGTGCTCATGTCGCGCCTGGTCACCGCCCAACCGAGCGAAGGCCTGATGTACGAGCTCGACGCGATCGCCGCCGCGGTGATCGGCGGCACCTCGCTATCGGGTGGCGTCGGGACGATATCGGGCACCGTCATCGGTGCCTTCGTGATCGGCATCCTGCGCAACGGCCTGAACATGGGCGGCGTGTCCGCCTTCACGCAGCAAATCATCATCGGTCTGGTCATCCTGCTCACCGTGTGGATCGACCAGATGCGTCATCGCAGATGACACCTCACCGGCAGGCCCGCCCGGGAATTGGAGAGAGACAAGCTCGTTCATCAAGAGGACTGACATGAAAAAATTCCTGACCACCCTGTTCGCATCCACGTTCCTGTTCGCCGCATCTGCGGCATCGTCCGCAGACAAGGAGATCGCCGTCATCGTGAAGACCGCGAACTCGGATTTCTGGCAGAACGTGAAGAAGGGATCGATCGCCGCCGCCGGCGAACTCAAGGGCTACACCGCCAGCTTCCAGGGCGCGGCGTCGGACACCGATCTCGCCGGCCAGGTCGCGCTGGTCGAGAACGCCGTGAACCGCAAGGTGGCGGCCATCGTGCTCGCGCCGTCCGATCCCGATGCGCTGATTCCCGCGATGAAGAAGGCCTGGGAGGCCAAGATCCCGGTGATCCTGATCGACTCCGCGGCCAGCGACGCGGGCAAGGACTACTACCAGTCCTTCCTCGCCACGGACAACAAGAAGGCGGGCGAACTGTGCGCGCAGGCCCTGATCGCCAAGATCGGCACGACGGGCAAGATCGCGATCATGTCGTACACGGCAGGCTCCGGTTCGGAGATCGGCCGCGTCGGGGGCTTCCGCAAGTACATCGAGGCCCACTCGAAGCTGCAGGTCGTGGGCCCGTTCTATTCGAACTCGCAGATGGGAACGGCGTTGAACCAGACCACCGACGTGCTCGCGGCGAACGCCGACCTGAAGGGCATCTTCGGCGCCAACGAGCCGACCGCGATCGGCATGGGCCGCGCGCTCGTGCAGTCGGGCAAGGCGGGCAAGGTGGTGGCCATCGGCTTCGACGGCAACGGCGACCTGCAGGGCTTCATCAAGGACGGCACGCTCGAAGCCATCGCCGTGCAGAGCGCCTACCAGATGGGCCACCTGGGCGTGAAGACTGCGGTCGAAGCGAGCCAGGGCAAGAAGGTGCCGAAGTTCCTCGACACCGGCGTGGTGATGGTGACCAAGAAGAACATCGAGTCGACCGAAGCGAAGAACGTCCTGTACTGACCGACTCGAAGGGAGCGTCATGCTGACCGTGATCTGCGACACCCCGGGCACCTTGCGTGTCGTGGACAGGGAGATGCCCCTGCGCGGCGAAGGCGAGGTGCTGCTGCGGGTGCGGCGGGTGGGGGTGTGCGGTACCGACCTGCACATCTTCACCGGCCATCAACCCTATCTCGACTACCCGCGCGTCATGGGCCACGAGTTCTCCGGCACCGTGGCCGAAGCACCCGCCGGCAGTGCGCTGGCGGTCGATGACCCGGTGTTCGTGATGCCCTACCTGTCGTGCGGCCGCTGCATCGCATGCCGCCAGGGCAAGACCAACTGCTGCGTGGCCATCCAGGTGCTGGGCGTCCACCGCGACGGGGCCTTCACCGAGTACATCAGCGTTCCACAGGCCTTCGTTCACAAGGCAGAAGGCGTCACGCTCGACCAGGCGGCGATGCTCGAGTTCCTGGCCATCGGCGCACACGCCGTGCGGCGTGGCGACGTCCAGCCCGGCCAGCGCGTGCTGGTCGTCGGCACCGGGCCCATCGGCATGGCGGCACTGGCGTTCGCCGTCCTGCGCGGCGCCACCGTCACCGCGCTCGACACGCGCCGCGATCGCGTCGACTTCTGTTGCGAGCACCTCGGCGCGCATGCCGGCGTGACGATCGGCCAGGGCGACGAGGCGGAGCTGTCGCGGCTGACCGGCGGCGACTTCTTCGACGTCGTGTTCGACGCCACCGGCAACGCCCGCGCCATGGAACGCGGCTTTCGTTTCATCGCCCACGGCGGCAAGTACGTGCTGGTCTCCGTCGTGCGCGACGACATCGCCTTCGCCGACCCCGAGTTCCACAAGCGCGAGGCGACCCTGCTGGGCAGCCGCAACGCCACGATGGAGGATTTCGAGACCGTGCTCGCCGCCATGCGTGCGGGCAGGATCCCGCACGCGGCGCTGAACACGCACCGGCTCGCTCTCGCGAACCTGCCCGCCGACTTCGTGCAGCTGCTCGACCCGTCGCGGCGCGTGGTCAAGGCCATCGTCGAGTGCTGAGGGTTCGCACCATGGCATTGCCCATCCTTCAGTTCGGCACCGGCCGCTTCCTGCAGGCGCACGTGGACCTGTTCGTGTCGCAGGCGCTCGCGCGGGGCGAGGCCCTCGGAGGCATCGCCGTCGTGCAGACGACGGGCAGCGTGCAGAGCACGGCGCGAACGGCCGCGCTGGCCGGCGGCGCGGGCTATCCCGTCGAGGTTCGCGGCCTGCTCGACGGGCGCCGCGTGTCCGAGACCGTGCACGTCGACTCGGTGCGGCAGGCCTGGCATGCGGACACCCATTGGCCGCAGGTCATGGAGGCCGTCGCGACGGACGTCCGCGTCATCGTGTCGAACACGGGCGAACGCGGCTACGCGCTCGATCCCGCCGACGGGCTGTCCTTGTTGTCCGGTGCCGGCACGGCCGCGCCGCGCAGCTTCCCTGCGAAGCTGGCCGTGCTGCTGTATCGCCGCTGGCGGCATCAGCCGGGCGGTGGGCCGTCCCTGTTCCCGTGCGAGCTCGTGCCGAGGAACGGCGATGCGCTGCGTGCAGTCGTCTGCGAACTCGCGAAGGCGTGGCAGGCGCCGGCGTCCTTCATCGACTACCTGCACGACGAGTGCGTGTGGGTCAACTCGCTGGTCGATCGCATCGTGTCGGAGCCCCTCGTTCCGGTCGGCGCGGTCGCCGAACCGTATGCCCTGTGGGCGATCGAGCGGCAACGCGCAATGGTGCTGCCGTGCACACATCCGGCCATCGTCCTGACCGACGAACTGGGGCGCTTCGAGCGATTGAAGCTGATGCTGCTGAACCTCGGTCACACGTTTCTCGCCGAACGCTGGCTGGCCGGCGGGCGGCCGCGCGATGAAACCGTCCTGCAGGCCCTGGGCGATGCGTCGTTGCGCGCCGAGCTGGAAGCGGTCTGGAACGACGAGGTGATGCCGGTGTTCGACGCCCTCGGCGAAGGCCGCGAGGCGCGCGACTACCTCGCCGTCCTTCGCGATCGCCTGCTCAATCCGTTCCTTGCACATCGCCTTGCCGACATCGCGCAGAACCACGCGTCGAAGAAGCAGGCACGCATCGGCCTGCTGCTGTCCCATGCGGACAGGCTCGGACTGCCGCCGACGCAGACGAGGCTGAGAGCGGCCATGGCCACCGATGAGGAGCTGCATTCATGAAGCGAACCGGTGAGGGCAGGGGCCGGATGCTCGTCACGGGCGCGGCCGGCAAGGTGGGGCAGGCCTTTCTTGGGCGCGCGCTGCACGATCCGGCGTTCGACCGCTTCGTGTTTCGCGCCTTCACGCATCGACGGGCCCTCGAGGCGCACGATCGCCTCGAATGCGTGCAGGGCTCGATCCAGAACCGCGACGATGTCAACCGCGCCCTGGACGGCGTGACCCATGTGCTGCACCTGGCCACCAGCAAGGAAACGCCCGACGACGTCATGGACGTTGCCGTGAAGGGCATGTTCTGGCTGCTCGAGGCCTGCCGCAGCAGCCCGGGCTTCGAACAGTTCCTGCTCGTCGGTGGTGATGCAGGCGTGGGCCACTTCTTCTATCCGCACCCGGTGCCGGTCGTCGAGACACAGCCCCACAGCGCCTACCCCGGCTGCTATGCCTTGTCGAAGGTGCTCGAAGAAGTGATGCTGCAGCAGTACTTCGTCCAGTACGGCCTCAACGGCTGCTGCCTGCGCGCCCCCTGGATCATGGAGAAGGACGACTTCAGGTTCCAGCTGTCCTTCGGCCCCGATGTGTTCGGCGGGCCGCGCTGGTGCGATCTGGTGGGCGCCGAAGCAGCCGCCGCACATGTCGCCAGCGGTGCGGTGCCCGTGATGCTCGACGAGGCGGGCGTTCCGGTGCAGCGCAATTTTGTGCATGTGGACGACCTCGTCGACGCCATCTGCATCGCGGTCGATCACCCTCGGGCGCGGCAGCAGCTGATGAACATCGCCATGGACGAGCCGGTCGACTACGGCGTGCTGGGCGACTACCTCGCTCGCACGCGGGGCGTGCCGTTCGTGCCCGTCAGGACGACGTACCACTCGACCTGGCTCGACAACACCAAGGCCCGATTTCTTCTCGGCTGGCGGCCGAAGTACGACATGGCCAGGCTGGTCGAGACAGCCTGGTCGTATCGCCGCGCCCTCGACGACCCGCGCCAGGTCTGGTACCCGGGCTGAGGGCCGCGGCATCACCCGGACCCGGGTGGCATCCCGCCATGCCGGCCTGTCCTGTTCCATCGGAAGGAGACATCATGCAGATGAACAAGAGAACGCTGGTCGCCAGCCTGCTCGCCGCGGCGGGCTGGTCGCTCGCTCCCGGCTTGTGTGCGGCCGCGGGCAAGCGACTGGTGATCGGTTTCGCGCAGACCGGCGCGGAGAGCGAATGGCGCACGGCGAACACCGAATCGGTGAAGTCCGCGGCGAAGGCCGCCGACGTCGACCTGAAGTTCTCCGACGGGCAGCAGAAGCAGGAGAACCAGATCAAGGCGATCCGGGCCTTCATCGCGCAGAAGGTCGACGTGATCATCCTCGCGCCGCTGGTGACGACCGGCTGGGACACGGTGCTGAAGGAAGCGAAGGCGGCGAAGATTCCGGTCATCCTCGAGAGCCGCAACGTCGAGGTCAAGGACCCGACGACCTGGGTCTCGTTCGTCGGCTCGGACTTCGTCGAGGAAGGGCGACGCGCCGCCCGCTGGCTGCTCGACCACACCAAGGACACGACGGGCGACGTCAACATCGTCGAGCTGCAGGGCACCGTCGGCTCCGACCCTGCGAACGACCGCAAGAAGGGTTTCGAGGAAGTGATCAAGACGAACCCACGCTACAAGGTCATCCGATCGCAGACGGGGGACTTCACGCGGTCGAAGGGCAAGGAGGTGATGGAGGCCTTCCTGAAGGCCGAAGGCAGGAAGATCAATGTCCTCTACGCACACAACGACGACATGGCGATCGGCGCCATCCAGGCCATCGAGGAGACGGGGCTGAAGCCGGGCAAGGACATCCTCGTCATCGGGGTCGACGCGGTGAAAGGCGCCTTCGAGGCCATGATGGCCGGCAAGATGAACGTGTCGGTCGAATGCAGTCCGCTGCTCGGGCCGCAACTGATGGAGGCCGCGAAGAAGGCGGCAGCGGGTGAAACACTGCCGCGCTGGATCAAGACCAACGAGGGCGTGTTCCCGCAGGAGGTCGCGGCCAAGGAGTTTCCGAATCGGAAGTATTGAGGCAGGGCGGCAGGGCGGGTTGATCTGAGCCGTGAGCCGCAAGCGGTCGAGTTCCTCGATACGCTGCTGCTCACTCGTCGTCGGCGCCGGGGCGCGGCCCCTTCGTCGCCCGGAAAGGTGCCTCGTTGCCACGGGCTGTGCGGGTCGCAAAAGTAGACCTTCACGCGCGTATTGCTCAGTGCCGCCAGCCGCGTTTCTGCGCCTGCTTCACCTCATCGGCCGTCAGCACAGCACCCTCGATCCGTGCATCCACGGCGTCCAGCACCGCACGCGGAAGCGGGCTGCCGGCTTGGCGCATGTCCGACGTGGGCGCCTGTTCGGCCGTCGCCGTGGCGACCACGGTCCAGCGATCGGCCTGGCGGCAGGCCAGGCCGGCCGTCTCTCCTGCACTGAAGGTGCGGCAGTACTGGCCCGACCTGTCGACAAAACTCAGCTGCACCGCGACGCCGGCGGCGGCCTGGCCGGCCACCTGGGCGTCAAGCGTCTTGGCGAGCTGCTGACCAGCGACGAGCCGTCCGCCAGCGTCGCTCAGCAGCACGTCGCCCGCGCCGGAGGCACCTGACCCGAGGAGTTGGACCCCGAGCACGACGCCCAGGGCGAGGCTGGCCGCCATGCCGCCCCAGGCGGCCCAGCTGGACATGCCCCGGCGCTCGTCGCGCTGCTGGCGCCGCTCGGCCAGGCCACCGACTTTCGGCGGCACAGCCTCGGCCACCGGCTCGCGCAGCAGGGCGCTGAGCCGGTCGGGCACGGGCTCGTTCAGCACGTCGCCGAAAGCCGCCGCGACACGCTGGCGTTGCCCCTTCAGGCTGCCGATGCGTTCGCGCAGGCGCGCATCCTGCTGCAAGGCCTGCTCGAGCGCATCGCGGCGTTCGCCGGCGAGTTCGCCATCGGCGTGAGCCATCAGTTCTTCATCGTTCCACGTTGTCATGGCGTACCTCCGAGCATCTGTTGCAGCGCTTCGCGCGCACGGGCGAGACGGCTGGTGAGCGTGCCCACGGGGATGTCCAGCACCTGCGCGGCTTCCTGGTAGGAGAGGCCTTCCACGAGCACCAGACCGACCACCGCTCGCTGGTCGTCGCCGAGCTGCGAGACGGCCTTGCGCACCGACATCGCGTCGACCTGGGCGTCGTTGGAGCTCACGCCCACGTGCGCGCCTTCGGCTTCGTCGAAGAAGGTCTGCCCACGCCGTTCGCGCGACCTCAGTTCGTCGATCCAGGTTGTTTGCATGATTCTGAACATCCAGCTGTCCAGACGCGTTCCAGGCGTCCACTGGTCGGTGCGCACAAGCGCCTTTTCGATCGCCATCTGCACCAGGTCGTCTGCGTCCTCCCGGGAGTGCGCCAGCGTGCGCCCGAAGCGCCGCAACCGCGGCAAGAGCGCGGCGATCTGGGTTCGCACTTCCGTTGCAGAGTTCATCATTGAAGGGGACAACGAATGGGGGATGGATTTTCTTCCATGCCCCGCTCGTTATCCTCCCGAACCACGATGAAACCGATCTTCCATCACTGCCGCTTCCGCCAGGCCCGGCGCACGGTCCGCCGTGCAGCGGGGCTTGCGCTGGCCGTCGCGGTCGTCCTGGTAACGACGCCGGCCGCCGCCCAGCTGCGCCTGCCCTCGGTCAACGTGCCAGCCCTCGGCCGGCTTCCGCAGACCAACCTGCCGGAGACCGTGCAGCAGGCGGTGCCGCTGCAGGACCTGCGCCTGCGCACCCAGCGCGACCTGGTGCGGCGCAACCCCGATCGGATCGAGCTGGACCCGGCCGGCCAGCCCGTGCGCCGCGGCGAGCTGATCTGGCTCGCACCCTCGGCGGCCGCGCTGAGCGCCGCGCAGGCGCAGGGCTTCACCGTGCTGCGCGAGCAGCTGCTCCCAGAGCTCGATCTGCGCCAGATGGTGCTGCGCGCACCGCCAGGCGACTCGCTGGCCGCGGCCGCGCAGCGCCTGCGCGCCATCGAGCCCGAAGCCGCGGTCGATTTCAACCATCTCTATGGGCACAGCGGCGCGGTGGCAGCCGAATCGGCCGCTCTGGCGGCATCGACACCGGCACCGGCTGCGCGGCGCCGCGTCGGGCTGATCGACGGCGGGGTCGACCGCCGCCATCCTGCCTTCGAGCAGGCGCGCCTGCATACCTCGGGCTGCGACGGTCGCGAGGTGCCCAGCCGGCACGGCACCGCCGTGGCCTCGCTGCTGGTGGGCCGCGACGGCGCGTTCAGCGGCCTGCAGCCCAGCGCCGAACTCTTCGCCGCGGATGTCTATTGCGACGCGCCCGACGGGGGCGCAGCCGAGAACGTGGCGCAAGCTCTGGCGTGGATGGTGCGAGAGCGCGTGGCGGTCATCAACGTGAGCCTGGTCGGCCCGCCCAACGCGCTGCTGGACAGGGCCACCCAGGCCGTCACCCGGCGCGGCCACCTGATCGTGGCGGCGGTCGGCAACGACGGGCCGGCCGCGCCGCGGCTGTATCCCGCGTCCTATGCCGGCGTGGTGGGCGTGAGTGGCGTGACGACCCGTCGCAGCGTACTGCCCGAGGCGGCCCAGGGTCCCCAGGTGTGCCTCGTGGCACCCGGCGCCGACGTGGCGGTGGCAAGGGCAGGGGGCGGGTATGCGTCCGCACGCGGTACCTCCTTCGCCGCGCCGATCGTCGCCGGCCTGCTCGCGGAAGCCTTGCAGGAGCCCGATCCGAAGACCGCCGCCGCAGCGCTGTTGCTGCTGGAGCGCAGCGCGACCGACCTGGGCGCTGCCGGCCGTGACGACGTGTTCGGCTTCGGGCTGGTGGGCGAGGGCGCCAGGACGGCGCCTGAGCGGGTGTCCGCGCGGCGTTGGTGAAGCACGGCGACCCCGCGGCCAACTGTTACATCTTGGCAGGGAAGGATTCGCCGATGCGGCTCGTTGTACATGGCAAGAGGGTCGGGAAGGCCGCCCCTCCGCCACTGTCCAAGGAGATCCTTCTCATGACCACGCAACATTCCTTGTCGCTGTCCACTCTCTCGATCGCCGTGCTCGCCACGTTCGTGCTGGCGTCGACCGCCCACGCCGGCCTGCTGGGCAGCGGTTCAGCCGGCCTCGGCGGCAGCGCAGGCATGCGCAGCGCCGACGTGCAGGGTCAGGCGCGCGTCAACGTCCAGCGCGACGAAGCGGCCGGCCGCAAGGTGCGCGAGACGGCCGGCGCCGTGAGCGGCCAGATGAACCAGGCCAAGGAGGCGGCGGTCGACGTGTCGGCCGATGCACAGCAGAAGGCGAACGCCACGGCGCAGGCCGGTCGCGGCCAGGTCGTCGAGAAGGCGGCCGCCGCCAGGACCACGGCGGGCACTGCGGTTCGCAAGGTCACCTCAACCCCGGTGCACGCGCAGGCCGAGGGCCAGACTGCCGTCGGCGACAACGCCTCGGTTGCAGGATCGGCCGAGGTCACGCGTCCCGACCGCTCGGTGAACGCTTCGGCCTCGGGCGGCACCAGCGCCCATGTGGGCCGCTGATCCGAGGATGCCTCCACGACTGCCTCCCGCATTGACATGACCCGTCTCCAGCGCCTGCCCGCCAGTTCCCTCGCTTGCTGCCTGGCTTTGCTTGCCTGCCGTCCTGCTCTTGCCGACGAGTCCGGCGACACGCAAGCTGCCAATGCCGGCATGCGCTACGTCGAGGCCAACGTGCAGCGGGATGCCCGCCACAACACGGCGGCGCTTGGTGTGCTGTCGCTCCCGGTCGGCGAACGGGGCTGGGTCCAGTTCGGGAGCGGGCAGACACGCCTCGACGTGGCCGGCGCCGCCCGCCGCGTGAGCGTGTTCAGCGCGGCCACCGGCTTCATCGGTGACGGTTGGAATGCCTCGCTGGCCGCGAACCGCCGGAACGGCGGCGATGCATGGCGCCAGACCGACTGGGACGCCTCGGTCACGTGGCTGGGCGAGCGCGTCGGCGTGGGGGTGGACGGGCACCACCGCGATGCGCACGGCCAGGGCACCACGGGTACGTCGCTCGTACCGGGCGACGTCACCGTCGAGCAACAACAGCTCAAGGGGCCTGGCTTCGGTCTCCACGGCCATGTGCACGTCACGCCGGCGTGGCGGATCTATGCGTCTGGCATGCGCTACGGCTACAAGCTCTCGACGCAGCAGGGTGGCGGCAGCGGGGGGACTGGCCTTCTCGCCGGCGTGCTGCAGCCCACCAGCGCCTCAGTGGTATCGCGCGATGAAGCAGCGCTGAGCCGCAGCTTCAAGCTCGGCAGCCGACACCAGATCGGCACGGCCTCCGTGTCCGCCGAGGTGTTGGTCGACAAGGTCCAGGACGAGCCGGGAACGGTGCGAACGCTGCAATTCACGGCGGCAGTCGAACCCACACCGAGGTGGACGGTCATGCCCACTCTCGGGCAGACGCATGGCAAGACCCATGGCGGTGTTCTCTTCGGCGGGATCGGAGTGACGCACGCCTGGTGACAGCTTCTCGAACTGTGTGCCGGAGGTAAACCTCATCCGGGCGAGGCTTGCCTAACCTATTGATTTAAAAGAGATTGCTAAAAAATGTCGAGCAAGTACCCCTCCGATCGAAGGGAGCTAACCCTCAGCATTGGGTGGCCACATGCGGTGGAAAACGTCGGTATGCAACCACGAGCGGCAATCCTCGCCACCAAAAAGCCACCGTGCGGGAGAGTTCAGCCGCTGGTAGCCGGGGCTCGTTTGCGGTCACCACTGGATAAGGAGTACTGCTCGCAAGTCCGCTCGATTGTGAAACTATGGTCGCGGCGCTTCACCTCGCGGCCCCAGCACCCGGTACGGCTTCGGAAACCACGCCCAGTGGTCATCCAGCCACACCAGCCCGTCATAGGAGGTGCCGGCATCGCGACCGGGCTCGATCACTTTCCACGCCGCCCACACGCGCTGCGGCTGCAGCAGCCCGGCGATGCTGCGGTAGCCGCCGGGAAAGTGCCAGGACAGGTCGTTCTCGTCCGCCAGCATGCCGGCGGGTGCCAGGCGCGGCACGATGCGGCTGTCGCGTGAGGCACGGCCCAGGCGCGGCAGCTGCGCCCACACCGCCGCGTAGCCCTCGCGTGCGGCCTGCACCGACGAAGGCACGAAGGCCTTGCCGTAGTCCTCGTCGCGCGGCCGCAGCGAGGCGAGCACGCTGCCCTGGGGGTCATGCAGCAGCGCCTGCAGCAGCGGCCGCAGCTGGTCAGATATCAACTCGATCGAGGCCATCGCGGACTGGCGAGCCAACGGTTCGGATTGCCGGGCCAGTTCCGCCTCCGCCGCTTCGGCGGCCTGCCGCACGGCCTGGCTCGCATTCGCGCGCAGGGCTTGGAGGCGAGGGCGCAGCGTCAGCAGGCCCAGCACCCGAGCGGCCAGCACGCCGCGCAGCAGGGTGCGCTCGTCCGAACTGTCCAGCCAGGCGCCGACCGATTCGGCCCCGGCGATCGGCAGCTGCGAGAGACTGTCCGCGTCCAATCCCGCGGACGCTTCCAGCACGCGCAGACGGCACACCGGGTTGAAGGTGTAGACGAGTTGCTCGCCGCCGCGCACCAGCGAGGCATGTTCCGGCTCGCCCGGCACGAGCGGCGCCTTCGCCTCGGTTGCCACCTGCCAGCCCTGGGGCGCGAGGCGGCGCAGCAGGTCGCCGTAGCTGCAACCGGGGTCGAGCACGCGCGGCCTGYGCTGTGCCGCTTCGGGGCCTGTCGTCGCGTTCGTCATCGCTTGTCCTCGCTGCCCTTGCCGTCGAAGTCCGGATCTTCGATCAGTTTCATCAGGATCTCCTTGGTCGTGCGCAGGGGCTGTCCGGTGGCGGGATCGATGGTGCCGACGGGGATCTGCCGCACGGTCCTGCCCTCGCGATCGTAGAGGGTGATCGGATGCGTCGCCTTGCCGTCCACCACGGTGTCCATGTCGTCGCCCAGGGCCACCTGCACGGGATATTCGGTCACCCGCAGCCGCTGCCGCTGTGCGAGGGCGGCATCGGTGCCGTGCGGCGCAGGCACCACGACGCCGGGCCCCTCCGGCAGCAGGAACTTGATCTTCGGCGCCGGCACCTCGATGACGGAGCCGTCTGCCCGCTTGACGAGGATCTTGCTCTCCTGCGTCTGCAGCCTCATGCCGCTTCCGGTGGCCACGCCGCGCTCGAGCTCCCCCAGCGACGGCTTCAGCCGCTTGCCCGGCTCGGGCCGCACGGTCAGGCGGTCGAAGCCGTGCGTCTCGCGCATCCACATGACCTCGAAGCGCACGCCCGGCTGCGTTTCGACGATGGGGCGGATCATCTTCAGCAGCTCGCCGGCGAACACGCCACCCATGTAGAAGTCGACGATGGCGAAGTCGGTCTGGCCGGCCGCGATGCGCTTCATGATCTCGCCGCGCAGGTTGCGGATGCGCTCGCCGTTGTCGGACTTTGGCACGTGCACGGACTCGGGGAAGTCGGCCACGCCCTGCGCCAGCATCTCGGCCAGGAGCGCGCCGCCGCGCTTGACGCCGAGCACCGCATGCGGACGAACCTCCGCGATGTGTTCGCGCATCATCTTGATGGCCAACGCGTTCTGCTCGAGCACGCTCTGCGCCACCCAGGTCTCCAGTTCGCCGTAACGCGGCGGCTGGCCTTCGCGCGTGCGGTTGCGCAGGCTGTCGATCAGCTCCTGGGCATCGAGGGTCCGGCCGCTGCCGCCCAGGTCGTCGGTGAAATGGCGGATCGCCTCGGCCAGGTCGGCGACCGGGATGTCCAGTCTCTTCGCCACCTCCGCGACGCGCTGCTGCAGGTCGGCCTCGGGGCTGACGCGGCCCTGCGCGACGGCGTCGCGGCGTGCGGCCGTCTCGGTGGCGGCGGCAGCCACCCGGTCCTGCATCGCCTGGCGCTGTGCGGCCTCCTGCTCGAGCTTCTGCTGGCGCGCTTCGGCGCGCGCCTGGTGTTCCTGGCGTTCCTTCTGCTTGCGTTCGCTGCGCTTGGCGCGGCCTTCGGCGCGTTCCTGCTCGCTCGGTGCCGAGCGGGTGGGCGGCGTGTCAGGCGGCCCGGGGGGCGCCGAGGAGGGCGGCGGTGCAGCCGGTGGCGGCTCGACCGGTGGCGCCTCCTTGGGCACCTTGCGCAGCTTCATCACGCTGACCTCGGTCAGGTCCACGCCCATCTCGAGGAGTCCGTGGCCGGAATGGGGCGCCACCTCGCTGCGCGGCACGCGCTGTTCGGGCCCGACCCGTTCGAACCGGAAACCGCTCCTGCCGAGCGGGCTGTCCGGGTCGGGATGGATCAGCCTGGCCAGTTCGGCGCTGATCTCGCGTTCGTGGAACACCACTTCCATCGTGGCACCCGGCTTGAGCTTGCGCAGCGCATGGGGCGCGAGGTTGGTGATGCTCTCGACGTTCGCCTGCATCTCCAGGGCGAGATCGATCATGCTCCTGCCCGGTTCGAGCATGTTGCGGCTGATCGCGAATTCACTGCCCTTGCTGTGCGGAAGCGGGAAGCGCACGTGCATCTCGTCCACCGAGTTGTCGGGCAGCGACTGGCCGAAGCGCTCGCCGATGAAGCGGCCGCCACCCGCCTGGAACTGCTCGATGTCGGCCTGTCCCGGCGGACGCCGGGCCTCGGACGTGACGACATCCGCGCCGGGGTTGCGCTGCTGCAGCTCGCGCGCGCTCGCCAGCGACGGGCCGGAGAAGGGCTCGAAGACGACGGACCGCTGGGCCGTCTGCGTCTCCATCAGCGGCGAGACCTCCTTGGAGAACAGCCGCGCCGGCTGTTCGAGGCGCTCCTTCAGGATGGCTTTCTGCTCGCGCGTCTTGGCCGCGCCGGCTGAGGTGATCGTGTCGAGTTCCGCCAGGCGCTCGCGCAGGTTCTTCAGGGTCTGCTGGTTGCGACCAAATTCGAAGTCGAGCGCCTGTTCACCGGCCACGCTGCGCGCCGTTTCCGCCCGCAACGAGCGGGCGATGTGCTCGTGCCCCAGGATCTCCAGTTCGAGCTTGTTGCGGTAGAGCTCGGTCTGTTCCTTGACGCTGAGCGAGTTCCAGCGCCTCATGTTGGCTTCATCGTGCAGGGCCACCCGTTGGCGCGTGGCCTCGTCGTGCGCCTGCATGATGTGCGGGCCTTCGTCGGCCAGGCGCGAAATCGGCGTGCCTTCGCGGATCACGACGTAGGGGCGCCCGTCCTTCACCAGCGTGACCGCGCCCGAGCGCCGGCTCTCGTATTCCCTGTTGTACCAATGCTCGGGCACCACTTCGATCACGGTGTCGCCCAGTGCCGCGCGCATCGACTCGGGCACGTGACGCAGCAATGCGACCTGCATGTCCGCCGCATGCATCTCCTGGTCCGCCACCGATGCCCGCTTGCCCGGGCGCCCGGTGCCTTCCGGATGCTCCACGGTGTAGACGCGGCCTTCGGGGTCGCGGATCGTGACGCCGGCCTTGCGCGCGTTCTCCAGCACCTCGCGCGGGATCGGCCGCAGCTGCTCCGGCACCTGCAGCACGTACTCGCCGTCGAGTGTCTTGCCGGCCAGGCCGCTCGCGCGGGTCGACGGCACGTCGGAGATCACCGCGCCGCGCGGGTACTTCTCGATCAGCTCGTTGATGTAGCCGATCGCATGTTCCTCGCTCAGCTCGGACAGCTGGGTGTACTTGCGCGAGATGATTTCCTCGCCCGGCACATACGAGTCGACGCGCACCCGCTTGCCGTTCTCGCCGATGTCGACGTAGACCTCGTTGTGCGGATGGCGCACCTCCTGCTCGTTGTTGAAGGTGTTGCCACGGTCGAGCCGACCCGATGCCTCGTCGGCCTGCTGCTGCGTGCGATCGAACATGCTCTTGCCGTCCGATCCCTCCGGCGCAGTGTCCGGCACCGTGGGATGGGGCTCCTCGACCTCGCCCGGCCGAGGCGGGCGCCCCGTGCTCTCGGGTTCGTCGCCCAGAACTTTCTTCGCCACCGACGCTTCCCAGAGCGTGCCCGACTCGGTCGACGCCTCCTTGGAGAACAGGCGCGCCGGCTGCTCGAGGTACTGCGGCTTCGGCAGCTTGCCCGGATCGACCGTGCCGACTTCCACCAGCCGCTCGCGCAGGTTGCGCAACGTGGCCTCGTTGCGCGCCTTGTCCAGCGCCGCCTGCTTCGGATCGAGGTCGCCGCGCGCCACGGCCTCCTCGGTCGAGCGCGCGATCTGCTCGTGCGCCTCGATCTCCAGCTCGACCTTGTTGCGGTACAGCTCCAGCTGAGCCTCCACCGGCAGCTGGTCCCAGTGCGCGAGCGCAGCCTCGTCCAGCTTGGCGACGCGGACCTTGGAGGGGCCTTCGCGCGTCTGCATCAGGTGCGGGCCTTCGTCGGCCAGGCGCGAGATCGGTGTGCCCTCGCGGATCACCACCGTCGGCTTGCCTTCGTGGATCAGCGTGACCACGTTGCCGGACTCGCTGCGCGTCATCGCGCGGAACTCGGCCTCGGGCATCACGCGGATCGGGACGTCGCCGAACTGTCCGTGCAGCTCCGGCGGCACGTGGCGCAGCAGCTCGGCGCGCATGCTGTCCAGCACCACCGGATCCGGATGCGGCGTGGCGATGGTGGCGTTGATGCCGCCGTGCGTGGCGACGTGGTCGAGGTGGATGGCGCGCGACAGGCCGTCGTTGCCGCCGGCCAGGTTGAGCAGCGCCAGGTCCTGCGCCGCCTCGGCCAGGGCCTTGGGTTCCAAGGGCTCCATGCCGCGGCTCTTGCGCTCGTTGTTGATGTCGGATTCGAGCTTGCGCATCGACGCGTTGTGGAAGCGCTGCCCCACCGCCTCGGCCGCGCCTTCGCCGAAGCCCTGGACCGCGGAATGCAGCCCGGCCTTGCCGATCTCCCACAAGGCATCCTCGCCGCGGCCCTTGAACTTGCCGGTGGCCTGGTCGAACATGATCTCGGTGCCTTTGCCGGCCATGCCGCCGGCCCCTGCGATCAGGGCGCGGCCCGCGCCGCGCAGCGTGACCGCCCGCAGTGCCGCGGCGGGTCCGCCCTCGGCGGACAGCGCCTGCAGCTTCGGACCGAGCCCGCCGCCGACCTCGATCGCCTGCGACACGGCCGCGGTGGCCGCGCCGGTCAGCGCGCCCTTCAGCAGACCCTCGAACAGCGCACCGACCGCGTGGCCCGCTCCCTTCTCCCAGGTCTGTTCCTGCAGTGCCGTGCTGCCCAGCGTGCCGATGCTGCTGGTGATCGCGCCGATGATGATCTGGTCGACCACCGGGTTGCCGGTGAAGATGCGGGCCAGCGACGCGATCATGCGGCTGGCCTGCGAGGCCGCCTGCGCGCCCTTGGAGGCGACCTGGGCGGCCGCGCCGAGCTGCGCACCGACGCCCGCGGTCACCGCCTGCACCGCGGTCATGCCCAGGTCGACCGCCGCCTGTTCCCAGCCGTAGCGGCCRCCCTTGATCGCGTAGTTGGCGCCCATCGAGGCGAGGCCCGCGACCACCGCGGCGGCGATCAGCGGACCGGCCGCCCCGCCGGTCGCCACGGTGATCGCGGCCGCGGCGATCGCACCGATGATCGCGATGCCCGTGGTCGCGATGTCGGCGTACGAATCGATCACCGCCTGGTAGTTCTGCGCGGCGCCCAGTGCGTTGTCGGTGCCGGAGACGAACTTGTCCTTCTGCTTGCCCGTGTAGTTGCCGTTCTTGTCGAACAGGCCACCGCCCTTGAGCAGGCCCTCGCGGGTGAAGTCCTCCTTCTTCACGCCGGCGGCCTCGTAGAGGTTCGACAGCGTCGTCTCCATCGACTTCTCGCCGCTGCTGCCCGAGGCGAGCAGCTTGCCGAGCGCGCCGGTCTCGCGCTTCTGCTGCTCGATCGCGAACACCGCCGCCTCGAGCTTCTCCTTGTCGTTGACGGGCACGCCGAGCATGGCGCGCTCCATGCGCAGCCGGTCGTCGCCCGACAGCTCCGAGAAGAACGGGCCCTTGCCGTGCAGGCCCATCTCGCCGTCCAGGTCCTTGCCGGTGTCGGCCTTGAACTGGTCGCGCATCGCGTCGATCTCGACACGCGTCATGCGCTCGGTGAAGCGCCACATCAGGTCTTCGTTGGTGCCCGCGTGCGAGTACATCGCATGCTGCATGGCCAGCGAATTGGTCTTGGCCGAAGGACGGTCGTCCTTCATCAGGCCCTTGACCAGGTCGGCGCCGATCGTGTCCTCGCCAAAGCGCTCGGTGAACTTGGTGCCCAGCTTCTCGCGCGCCGCGGCGACGCGCGGGTCCTCCAGCGGCTTGGCCGCGTCGGGCTTGAAGTCCTTGGGTGGCGCTTCGGCGCCGGCGTATTTCTGGCCGGCCAGCAGCAGGACCTGGGCCTTCTTCTGGCGCGCTGCAGCCCGGCGCTTCTCGTTCTCGGCCTTCTCCTCGGGGCCGGCCTGCGGGTTGTCGGGCGTGAAGCGGTCGTCGAACACCGCGGTGTCGACGTTGATCGCCTTCGGCGCATCGTCCTTGCGCTCGATCTCCACGCCCAGGCGCGCGGACTGCGCCTCGACGCTCTTGTTCCCGTGCAGCAGGATGGCGGCGGCCAGGTCCTTGTTGGCGCCGGTCATGCTCATGGTCACCGGCTGGGGCGGCATGTCGCCGCCACCGCCCACGTAGACCGTGATGTCGCGCGTCACATAGGCGGCCGCGCGTTCCTCGTCGCTCATCGCGGCCACGCCGTTCGGGCCGGCGGCGTGCGCGACGTCGGTGTCCGACACCATCTTGCCGAGCGCCTTGGCGACGCCGGCGCGGTGCTTGTCCTCTTCCTGCTCGCGCCGCTCGGGGGTCCACTCCTCGAGCTCGGCGCGCTCGTCCATGTCGCGCTTGTTCCAGTCGCCCTCGCGCATCGCCGTGTACTTTGCCTCTGCGGCGTGCACCGCATCGGCATCTCCGTCACGGCGCGCCTCGTCGACCGCGTCCTTCATGCGAAGCGCGTCCGCCGTCTGGGTGTCGCCCTTCATCAGCGCGTCGAACACCTTCTGGTCGGTGCCGTCCAGGGCGTCGCGCACCTTGGCCGCCAGCGCCGGATCGGAGGCGGCCAGCTCGGCGGCCTCGGTGGGCGAGAGGTTGCGCAGCGTGCTCTCGATGCGCGCCTCGTCGTCGTTGAAGACGCCCAGCGAGGCCTTCGCCTCCAGCTTGGCGCCACCCACCGCGTCGCCTGCCAGGTACTTGATCGCGGATTGGTAGTCGTCGCTTTTCTCGCCCAGGTAGAAGGCGAGCTCGTCGGTCAGCGTGGAACCGACCACGGTGACCGCGGCGGGATAGTCCTTGAGGTTCAACGCATTGCCCTGGGCCTTGGTCAGGCCGTGCAGGCCGCCGGTCACCGCTTCCTCCTTCACGGAGCCGGCGAAGGCGCCCGTGAACGCGGCATTCACGTCCTGGCCGTGCTTGGTCAGCTTGCTGGCGACCTTGGCGCCGATGGCGATGAGGGCGGGCTCGAACACCACGTCGACCTTGGCGGCCTCCTGCAGCTGCTCGACTTCCTTGTCGGCCTGCGCATTGAGGCCCTTGGGACCGCTGTCGCCGCCGCTGCCCTTGTCACCGCCTTTCTCCTTGTTGCAGCTCGTGCAGTCCGGGCCGCCGCCTTCGGTGTCCGTGCCGGGAGGCGGAGGAGGCGGCGGTGGCGGCTGGATGCCGGTGAACATGGCCAGGAGCGAGGCATGCGCCTGCCCCTGGCTTTTCTCGATCGATGCCTTGAGCAGGTCGGCCGGCTTGCCCATGCAGCTCTGGGCCGCAGCGGTGACGCTGTCGCGCAACTGGATCGCCGACTTCACGAAGGCCTGCACCCGCTCGCTCTGCTGCTGCTCGCCGTGGGTGGCGGCCTGGCCCATGGCCTGCAAGGTCGTGTCGAGTTCCTTGGCGCGGTTCGTCGCCAGTTCGTCCTTCTGCTGTGCCTGCTCGGATTCCAGGCGATCGCGGTTGCCGGCATGGCGTTCGCGCACCGACGCCCCAGTGGATGCGAGCCCCTTGCGCAAGGAAGCGGGCGCAGTCTGCGACAGCCGGCGCACGGCGGCGGCCCCGCCGCTCATGCCGGTGGCGCGCAGGTTCTGGCCGAAGCCCTGCACACTGCGCCAGTAGCCGGGCAGGGCGCCGCGGGTGGCGGACTCGACCGAACCGACGGCGCCCTTGGCGCCGCGCAAGGCGCCGTTCAGCACGGCACGTGCCTGTGTCGTGAGCCGGGTGCGCGCGGCCTTCTGCTGTGAACGCAGCTGGTGCAGCGTGGCGGCGCGCATCTGCCGCAGGTTCAGCTGCGCGGCGGCGAACTGACCGGCGAGCCCCTTCTTCGCGCGCTTGAGGGCGCCGCCCACCGACTTGCGGCCGGCGTCGAAGGTCTTCTTGCGGTTGCTGTCCAGGCTGCCGCGGTAGGTGCAGCTGGCATTGCACAGCGTCGTCGTGTTGGTGGTGTTCCAGGCCTTGACGACTTCGGTGTTGTGCTTGGTCAGCTCATCGACCTTCTTTTTCACCAGGCCGGGCACGCGCGGGAGGATGCGCTCGTTCTTCGCACCTTGCAGGGCGCCCACGCCCTCGACCTTGAAGGTCTCGGCGCGCTTGTCGCCCCACTCGGTGATCGCCTTCGTCGTGGTCTCGAACTGCTTGGCCGCGCGCCCCGTCACGGTGGTGAACTGCGTGGTGTGCGCAGTCTCGATGGCGCTCACCTGGGCACTGATCATGGCCGAGGCGGCACCATCGTTGGCATTGATCGCGCCCCAGGCGCTGTTGGCGGCGCGCTGCAGGCTGTTCGCCGCATCGATGTAGCTGGCCTGCAGCGTGAACTGCGCTTCGGTGGCACGCGCGTCGGCCTCTTCGCACGCGCGGTTGGCCTCGGCGTCGAGCTGCGAGACGCCGGCATCGTGCTGCTGGGTGATGGTCTCGGCGGTGAGCCCGTAGTGGTGGCTCATCCAGGCCGTCAGCTGGCTGGCTTCGGAGGCCAGCGTCTCCTGTTCGCGGCGTGCCTCGCGGTGCAGGTCGGCATAGGCGCTGCGCGCGGCCTCGCGCGCCGCGTCCACGGCCTGCGGGTCGCTCTCCGGCGCGGCCGGATGCGCGGCGGGACCGGCCGGACGCTTGCCTTCCTCCTTGTCCTTCTTCTTCTGCTCGGCCGGCTTGGTGGCACTGCCTTCGCGGCGCGGCAGGATGCCGGCCGGCAGTTCCGCGTCGGCCTCCCACTCGGGCACCAGGGCCTCGGGGTCGAAGCTGAGCGGCACGTCCAGCGACGTTCCCTCGGTGGGCGGCTCGGGATCGGTTTCGACCTCACCGACCGGCTGCGCCTCCACGTCATCGGGCAGTCCGCCAGCCCGGCCGCCGCCGGCAGCAGCCTTCTTCTTGTCGCCCTTGCCCTTGTCCTGGCCTTCCTCGTCCTTGCCGCTCGCCTTGTCTTCACCTTCCTCGCCGCCTTTCCTGGCATCCTTCTTCTTGTCGTCCTTTCTCTTGTCGTCCTTTTTCTCGTCCTTCTTTTCCTTGTCGTCCTTCTTGTCCCCTGGCTTGCCTTGCGGTGACGGTGCAGGCGCGGGAGGTGGCGGGCGAGTGGGAGAGGGCGCAGGGACGGGTGCAGCGGGCGTGGCGGGCCGCGGGGCCGGGACGGGCGTCAGCTCGGCGATCATCTCCTTCGCGGAGACCGTCCCGGCCTGCGGAGAGGGTGCACCGGGCTGCTCTTCCACGGCCGGCGTGGGACGCAGCGGCCGGCCGCCAAGTCCGGGCGAGAACGGCTGCAGCAACGAGCCGTCGAGCCGGTTGTCCAAGCGTGCATCAAGGCGCGCGTCGAGTCTCGCGTCCAACCGTGCATCCAGCCTGGCATCGAGCAACTCGTTGCGCGGCTTCAGGTAACGGGGCAAGGGCGCCGCGGCGGCTTGTTCCGGGTCGGCATCCTGGTCGGCAGTGCTCTCGCTGTCCTCGTCGGGCGAGGTGCCATCGCGCTTGCGCGGYGGTGCCCCCAGCGCAGCGGGCGCTGGCGCGCGGCGCGACGCCAACCTGCTCATCGCCTCATCCGGCCGGTGTGCCCGGCAGCCCCAGCAGCCCCGCCGGCATGGCCTTGCCGAGCTTTCCGTATTCGTCGGCCAGCGCCAGCGCCACCGAACGCGCATCGACGCGACCACCGCCGCTGATCGCACGGGCCGCCAGCACCACGTTGCGGATGTGTCCGCCGGCGAGTTCGCAAGCCGCCGCCAGCCGGTTCAGCACGGCCGGTGCGAGCTCATGCGCCTCGCCCAGGTGAGCCAGCCACAGGGCACGGCGTTCTTCGGGACCCGGTGCGGGAAACTCGACGATCGCGTCCAGCCGCCGCGTGAAGGCACTGTCGAAGCGGCTGCGGCTGTTGCTCGTGAGCAGCACGATGCCGTCGCAGGACTCGATCCGCTGCAGCAGGTAGTTCGTCTGCTGGTTGGCATGCCGGTCGTTGGCATCCTTCAGTTCGGTGCGCTTGCCGAAGAGCGCATCGGCTTCGTCGAACAGCAGGATGGCTTCGGCGTGCTCGGCGCGCGCAAAGAGTTCGGCGAGGTTCTTCTCGGTCTCGCCGATCCACTTGCTGGTCACTGCGGCGATGTCGACGCGGAACAGCGGCAGCGACAGGCGCGTCGCCAGCCAGCCGGCGCTCAATGTCTTGCCGGTTCCCGAAGGGCCCACCATCAGGACGCGCACGCCGGGGCGGTAGCGCGTGCGGCTGGCGGCGCCGAGGCCGTCGGCCAGGCCGTCGCGCAGGCGGCAGCGCTGCAGCACGCGCTCGAGCTCGTCGCGCAGCGAGGCCGGCAGCACGAGGGCATCGTCGGGCACGTCTTCGGGCAGGGCTTCGGCCAGGCTGCCGAGTTCGCTGCGGGCCTGGCGCAGTGCCTGGTGCAGGTGCGAGGGTTGCAGGCGGTCCTCGCCGGTGCGCAGCCGATCCTGTTCGGCCGCGTCGCACAGCTGCGCGATGCGGGTGGCGCTGTGGCGATGCTGCGCCGCCAGCCGGGCCGACAGGGTCTCGTCGACCCGTCCTGCGCGCCACAGCGCGCCGCGTTCCCCGGCCTGCGGCAGCGGCACGCGCCAGGCCGGCGGCGTGTCGCCGTCGCAGGTCCATGCGCCGTCGAGGCCGGTGGCCACCAGCGAGGGCCCGCGGTACCCAGGCAGCACGGGCACGCGCTGGCGTTCGCCCGGCGCGGTCTCGCTGCAGAACACCGGTAGGGCGTCGTGCAAGGCCAGCCATGCAGCGAGGCCGGGCAGGGTGTCGGTGCCGTCGATGAAGGCCGTGCGCCTCCCGAGCGCACGCGCCACCGCCGCTGCCGCATCGCGGGCTTCGCGCGGGTGGCCGGCGCGCACGACCAGCACGCCTTGCGCCGGCAGGCTGCGTGCGCACTGGGTGGCCTGCTGCTGCAGGCTCGCGGGCAGCACACCGGCCGCATCCTCCAGCGTCACGCCGGGCCACTGTCCACGTGCGCCGCAGGCTGCGAGAACAATGGGCGACGGGACGCGCAAGGGCGCGTCCGCGAGCGTCCGGTTGCCCCCATCCAGCTGCAGGAGCCCGCTGCGCACCGCCACACCGTCCACCAGCTGCGCCAGCGCCTGCGTCGTGCCGCCGTTCGCATCGCGATGCAGCGCCGCGACCAGCCCGACACTCGGATGCATCTCGCGCAGCGGCGCCTGCAGCCAGGCGAGGGCGCGCGAGACCATCGGGTCGGTGTCGGCGGCGAGCGCGAGGGCCACGGCATGGCGTTCCACCGGCAGCAGGGCCAGGGCATTCGACAGCCGCTGGACCGCGCGATCCAGCGCAGAAGGCCCGGCTGCGGTCTCGCGGTCCCGCAAGCTCACCAGCCAATGGGCTTCCGGCGCAGCCATCGCGTCGACCTCGTCCGGCGCGAGCTGTGCCAACGCCTGTTCGGCCAGCGTCAGGCCAGCGATCGGTGGCAACAGGCGTTCCGGTGCGTTCATGGCCGGGCCTGCCCCTCGAAATGAAAACCGACGACGCGGCCGTACCAGGGCAGCCAGCCGGGATCGATGTCCAGGCCGAGGCGGCGCACGCGCAGGTCGACGTCGTCGAGCGTGAAGTGCAGGTCGGCATGCGTCGCGCTCACGCCGAGGCGCGCGGGACGCAGCACCAGGCGGCGCAAGCCGAGGCGGCCGGCACGCCAGAGCCAGCGGCGGGCCAGCCTGAGCCAGTGCAGCGCGCGCGCTCCGCTTTCAAGATCGGGTGCGGGCCGCGCGAGCTGCCAGCCCGGGTCGTCGTCGTCCACCGGCAATCGCTGCAAGGCGAGATGCAGCACGTGTTGCGCGAGGTCCGCAGGCAGCGGGTCCTGGCCGGCGAATCCCAGCCGCGCCAGCACCGGCAGCAGGAACAGCAGGCCGCCGCAGGCGGTGGGCTCGAGATAGGGCGACTGCTCGAGCAGGACGTGATGCAGGCTCGTGGCGAGCGGTGGAAAGTCCGTCGGCCTGGCCACCACAGGGGAAGCCTCCGGCGATTTCCGCGGACCCTCGGTGGCCTGCCGCAGCTCGGCCTTCGGGGACGTCGGTGATGCGCCTGCGCGTTCCTGCGCCCGTGCCGTGTCGACCGAGGCCGTCGCCTCGAGGGCTTCTGGCCCGCCACCCGGCACCGTAGCGCGTGTCGCGCCGACCGACTCGCTTCGTGAACGGTGTGATCGCAGCGGGGCGAGCTCGGCATCGAATCCACCGGAGGCCTGCAGCACGCTGCGCAGCCAGCGCGGCAGAGACAGCAGCGGATCCGCAGGCGCATCCGGCACCTGAACGCCATGCGGTCCGGACTCGGAGGGCCTGTCTTGCGGGGCCGGACGTTCGTCGAGATCCTCGAGGACGGGCAGCGCGGCCTGCTGCAGCAAGCCCGTGCCTTCGCGCTCGTTCATCGCCGCGGCCAGCGTCGCCGCACCGCCGGCACGCACCATGGCGGCGACCCAGGCCGGCACCGCGATGCGTGCCTGCGGCCAGGCGGCCAGCGTCCGAAGCACGCGGCGCGCCTGCAGCACGAAAGGCAGCCCCGGTTCGAATTCCGGCACCGCCAGCGGCCAGTACCACGCCTCGCAGGACGCACCGCGCAACAACCTCAGCCCCAGGCGCACGCGCGCGTCCAGCGGACTCGCGAAACACACCACCTCGGCCTGCGGCGGTGGAACAGCCGCGGGATCGTTCTCGGCCCAGGCCGTGCCGGCCTGCGCCACCTGACGCTCGATCAGCATCGACAAGGCCTGCGGGCTGATGTCGGGCGCGATGCACCCGAGCGCCAGCCGGCGCACGAGCAGCACGCGCGCGTCGTCGCCGGGCAGGCTGGCGCAGCGCAGCGCATCCTCGAGCCGCGGCAGCATGCGCGTCACCGACGCCTCGTCGGCGGCGCGCAGTTGCAGCCGGTGGACCCTGCGTTCACTCATGGCGTGCGGAACAGCGTGCGGCCGGCCGTCTGCGCCTTCAGGCTGACCATGGCACTGCTGTCGAAATGCACGCGCACGTCGTCGCCGAGGTCGACCCGCGCGCTCGAGGTGTGGATCACCCGTGCCGAGATCTCCGCGCCCAGGTCCTCGACCAGCGCGCGCGCGACCAGCGCATCGTTGCGGTACAGCAGGGCCTGCATGCCCACGCGCAGCGGCGCCGCGTCCAGCACCGACAGCGGGATGCTGACACCCGGGCTGATGCCCGTGACCGGCCGCGCCATGCGGCCGCTGACGATGCGATCGACCGGCGCGTGGCTGGCCAGCAGCAGGCACATGCGCACGATGTCGTTGACCAGCGCCACCGCTTGCGGCACGTTGTCGACGATCTGCGCGAACAGCCAGTCGACGTACGCCTGCATCTGGCGCCGGTCGATGTAGCCGATGCTCGCCCAACCCGTCAGCGTCGCCAGGTTGCGCAGGTTGGGCGCGTCGTCGAACTCGGACAGCAGCTCCGCCCATTGCAGCCGCAGCACGGCCGGCACGCCGGAGAACTCGGCATGCAGGCAGCTGACGATGCTGCGCATGTTCTGCAGCTCGACGGCCGCGGCGCGCGCGACGTCCGGCCGGCCATGCCCGCCCTCGGCCAGGTCGCCGAAGCTGACCACCGCCTCGGCCTGCACGCGCAGGCTCTGCCAGGTGGTGGTGGTGGACAGCGCCGCGAGGTTGAAGCCCTGCATGGCGGTCAGGCGCGGCGCCAGCGCCTCGACCTGGCGCGTGGCGACACGTGCGATGCCCTTGGCCAGCACCGTGGCGCTGGCCGCCGGCTGCACGGGCCTGGGCACCGCAATGCCCGTGACGGCACGCAGCTGCGCGCTCTGCATCAGCTTGACCATGGGCTCCAGCCGGTCGAGCTGCTGCAGGATCTTCGGGGCGCGCACGAACCAGTTGCTGGGCGCCTCGCGCAGCACCTGCAGCATGTCCATCAGTTCATCGGGCGTGTCCGGATGCTCGCGCAGGCAGGCCGGGACGGGCGCCTCCAGCAGGCCTGGATCCACCGAGTGGGTCGGCGTGGCGAGCACCGTGTCGGTCTCGCGCGGGCGGATGTAGGCGACGAACTTCACCTCCTCGCTCAGCACCTTGGCGCGCCGCGCGTTGACGGCGGCGATGCGTTCCTGTTCCTCGGTCATCAGGGCGCGCGCCACGCTGACGTCATGGCGCGCCTCGGCCAGTTCGTCGGCCACTTCGGACAGGCGCGCCTGGCTCGCGTCGTTCTCGGACTGCAGCTGGTCGAGCGCGGTCTGGGCGCGCGTCAGGGCGTCGCGGTAGACGACCAGGCGCGCTTCGAGCTGGCGCAGGATGGAGATGGTGAGGTCCGACAGCGACACGGTCTGCGTGAACATCGTGGCCTCGTCGACCGAATTCGGATTGACGGGCGGCGGTGCCTGCCTCAGCAACTCCAGCAGCGACGGCGTGGTGCGGAACTCCATCAGCAGGCGCCTGCCGGGCGTGTTGCTGCCGAGCACGAACGGATCGTTGGTCAGTCCCGGGATGCTGAATCCATCCAGCAGTGCCGGCATCTCGCCGCTGTCCTCCTTCATGAACTGGTCCAGCAGCGCGAGCAGCGACTTGACGGTGTTATAGCGGTTCAGCAGCGCATAGTCGCGCGCCTCGGGCGAGGGCGGGCTGCGCAGCCGGTCGGCGATGGCGGTGGTGCGCACCTCGGAAGCACCGATGATGGGCGTCGAGTAGACGACGGGCAGCGGTGCGCGGGGCTGCAGCAGCACGCGGCCGGAGGTCGAGACCCTGGGACTGACCACCCTGGCCAGCGAGACGGCGCCCACCTCTGCGGCACCGGTCGAGATCGCCAATTGCGCGGCCGGCACCAGGCTGTTGATCGCCAGGCTGCTGGCGGCCGCCAACGCGGTCGGCACCGACGGCGACGGCGCCGCCGCGGCCGTCAGTCCGCGCAYGGGCGAGGTCTTGACGGTCGTGAGGTAGTCGCGGATCTGGTTCTGCACCACCAGCGCGCTGTCGGACTTGGCGATGCTCGCGAGCATTGGCGACACCGCGAGCCGCGACGCATCGGTCGTGCTCATGGTCAGCTGGCGCATCCGGTAGATGTCGACCTGCATGTGCGCGAAACCGAAGTCGGTGATGTCGTCGGCGCGGTCGATGCGCGCGCGCAGGTAGTCGGCGAAGCCGGAGACGCCGCGCAACAGCAACTGGGATTGCTCGTGGCCCGACAGCTTCTTGATCAGCGGGTCGCTCACCAGCTCGGTGTAGATGCGCACGGTGCCGATGCGCGAGGAAGGCGTCGGCGTCAGCACACCGAGGTTGTTCTGCGGCACCAGCGTGCCGTTCAGCAGCGTCGAGTAGGGCGGCGTGGTGGATCCGCCGCCCGAAGCAATGCTGACCGGCCACAGGCGCTGCGGCGTGGTGGACGCCACCGTGGGATAGCGGGACATCTCGCTGAAGGAAACGGTTCCGCCGAAGGCCAGGAAGCGCACGCGCACCAGCTGCTGCGTGGCGATCTCCGCGATCCGCAGCGCCATCAGGTTCAACTGCACCCAGGTGCCGGACTGTGGCAGCGGGCCCGCACGCTCGGCCGTCAGTACCGACTGGAAGGCGGAGGATGCGGCCGCGAGCTGCTCCAGGTGGTTCTCGCCCCAGAACACGGTGCGCGTCTCTTCGGGCGCCGTCGTGCTGCGCCGGGTGACCACCAGGGCCAGCAGCGCACGCGGCGGCGCCAGCTCGTCGAGGTAGATCCAGTTGGTCAGGCGGTCGCTGCCGTCCGTGCTGATCGTCACGTTGGCGAAATTCCCGATGGTGTGGCCGCGCCAGCCAGCCGCCGTCGGGTAGGTGAGGTTGAAGCCGCTGACGGGCACGGCCCGCGTCTGCGACGTCGATTCGCCGAAGATGTCGCCGTCCGTGCTGCCCACCAGTTGCGGCAGGCTGGGCACCACGCCGTCGTGCGGCTCGAACGGCGCCCAAAGGTCGTTGGGCGCCAGCAGGTCCCACACCTCGTCGCCCTGCACGCGCGCGCCAGTCGGCAGGAAGTTGCAGAACCATTTCGTCCACTGCTGATCGCCCATGCGGGCACCGGTGAGTCCGTAGGCGGCGCGGCCGCCGAACAGCGTGAAGGCCATGCCGTCGAGCTGCGCACCGTTCAGGCCGACGCTGCTGGCCGGCACCTTCAACATCACCCACTGTCCGGATGGCGGCAGGTCGCCCATGCGCATGCGCGAGGCCGTGTTGGCGGTGCCCCACTTGATCTGGTCCGCGCCCCAGTAGGCACGGTGTTCCCAGTTCCCGCCCGAATGCCACTGGAACATCACTTCGGTGGGCGGGTTGTCGGGATCGAGGCAGACCCAGACGAACAGCGACCAGCCCGACGGCACCAGGAAGGTCGGGTTGGCGCCATCGAAGAAGTGCTGGTGCTGCCCCTCGGCCAGGGTGCTGCGATGGCCCCCGCCCGGCGGCGGCTCCCCCCAGGGCGACAGGCTCTCGGTCTCGAGGGCCAGCGGATCGTCTCGGATCAGCGGCACGGCCGGCGAGCTGCCGTTCAGCGCGTGCTGCAGCATGGCGGCGCGGTTGCGCAGGCCCTGGCGCAGGCCGAGGGTGCGTGCGCGGCGCAGCAGGTTTTCGTCGAGCGTCTGCTTGAACAGCGGGTCGATCACCTCGGTGCGCAACAGCCGCGGTTCCCACGATTGCAGCGGCACCGGGACCAGCATGCGCACGCTCTCGCTCGCCGAGGGATTGAGCGGCGCCAGCGAAGCACTGCCGCGCACCGCGAGGTCGAGCTGTTCGACGGGAACGGGCACCGCATCGATGTCGAAACCCGGCGGGAAGAAGCCGCTGCGCCGCGTCGATGCCTCGAAGGTGTTCTTCGGCAGCAGGCCCACCGGCGGCAGGCGCGTGGTGAAGGCGTCGGCCAGCTGGTTGGCCGCAGGCGAAGGTTCGCCGGTCGCGGCGATCTGCTCTGCCAGCTGTTCGATCTGCGCCTGCCACAACGAAGGCAGGCGGCTGTTGCAGGCGAGTGCGCCGCTGAAGGTCGGCCCCGGCGAGTACATGCGCGAGTCGCGCGCACGGCCACCCTCGCGCACCACGCTGGCCCGGTCGAGCCACAGCGGACGGTGCTGGTTGTCGAGGTTCACCATCGCGATCGGTACGCCCCAGTCTTCCCAGGGCAGGGTGCCGTCGACGGCCAGCTGGCGCTCGGCCTCGAACACCGTCCAGGCCAGCGCGTTGCGCCACTGCGCCGGCGGCACGCCCGGCAAGGGCCGCCATTCGCCGGGCCACACGAACCAGAGCAGGCGCACGGCATCGGCACTGCGCCAGTCGATGAAGCTGTCGGCGTTGTTGACCGTGCCTTCGTCGCAGGCGTTGTGCTCGCAAGGGTCCATCGGGTCGAGCGGCGCGGTTTCCACGCGCACCGGCTGCATCACCAGCACGCCGACCGGCGGCAGCGTGGCCAGCGAGACGGTGCTCAACGCACCCAGGGGAACACCGACCTCGCGCGGCAGCAGCGTCGGTGGCTGCCCCGGCGTGCCGTTCCCGACGCCGCCGCCGTTGGCGAAGAAGGCCGCGGGCGCGACCACGGGCACGTCGGCGAGCGAACATTGCAGCGTGCGCGTCAGCACCACGTCTTCGCCGCTGGTGGCCAGGCCGCGGCCGGGCGAGACCTGCAGCGAGGTCGCGAGGAATTGCTGGCGCACCGCAGATGGCTCGGCCGGATCCACCGCGACCTGCTGCACCGACAGCTCGAGCCCATCGACGATGCCGGCGACCCAGTCCTGGCCGCGCTTGGCGAGGTGGCCTGCGGCCCATTCCTGAGATTGCTGGAGCGCACCCTGCGTCAGCGCGCGGCCCGGGAAGATGTTCGGCCGGCGCAGCCACGCGGCGGCCGCTTCGGTGGCGTTGGCCGGCGACAGGGCGATCACGCGTTCGCCGGACACCGGGTCGCGCACAGGGGTCATGTTCACGGCGGTTCTCCTGGAATGTCAGGCACTCGGTTCAGCGGCTCGGCTTCCCGGTGGTCTTCCTGGCGGCCACTTTCTTGGCGGCCACTTTCCCGGCCGGGGCCTTCTTCGTGGCCGCCTTCTTCGCGGGAAGGGCAGATTCGCGGCGCGGGACGGGTCCTGGCGACGGACCGGGCCGTGGACTCGGCGGCGTCGGCGAAGGCCGCGGCACCGGTGCGGGGACGGGAACCGGCGCGGGCACCGGGGCCGGAGCAGGCTTTGGCACGGGAGCGGGTGCAGGTCTCGGGACAGGCGCCGGCTCCGGCGCAGGGACCGGTACCGGCGGCGTGCCGCCTTCGGCCTCGCCCTTGCTGCCCGGCGTGCGGGTCAGCCGGGCCGTCAGCTGCGACAACTGCGCGCCCGACGCGCTCAGCGCATTGCTGTCGAGCTTGCGCCAGGCGTCGCTGCCGGCCAGCGTCGAGAGGGCCATCTTGGTGACGCCACCTTCGGCGTTCTTCTCCAGCCGGAGCAAGCCTTCGCCGAGCGCGCCGCCGTTGATCTCCGCACTCACGCTGAGCACCTTCGCGTGGTCCAGGCCCGCGTCCGCACCGCTGCCGGTCTGCGCCGACAAGGCACCGAGCGTGGCTGCCGTGAGCGCGGGCGAGGCCGCGACGCGTGGCGAGGCGAGCAGCGAGAACACCGAGGCCGCCGCCTTGCTGCTGGACTTCTGCAGCAGGCCGTCCAGCGAAGGCGCCAGGCCCAGCGTCATGATGCGTTCGCGAACCACGCCCTCGACGGCCACCTCGTTGATCCCGGCCATCGCGATCGGCGCGCCGACGAGGTCGTCGCGGTAGGCGAGGTTGCGCCGGCGCACGAACCACAGCGTCGGCAGCTGCGCCAGTCGTGCCCACTCGGCATCGGCGGGGTTGGACGGATCGACCGTGGGCACGGGCAGCGGCAGTCGCAGCCGCTGCAGGATCTCCAGCGGCTTGCGTTGCGCGACCTGGTTGGGCGCGGAGGGCTTCAACACGCGGTTGCGCGTCTGCAGCTTGGCGAGCACGCTGCGGAAGTCGCTGCGCGGCACCGGCGCCAGCACGAGCACGGCGGTGAGGTCGAGCGCCGCCTCGCTGGCGAGGAAATCGATCGGCGGCAAGGCCAGCGACTCCTCGACCAGCGCCGGCAGTTCGTCGTCGGGAATGATCGAGAAGTCGACGTCGACCTCGGCCGGGAAATAGCGTTGCGTGAAGTCGCGCACGTCGATCGTCCCCGGGGGCAGCGGACCTGCCGGCGGCAGTGCCGGGAACTGCGAGGCCGCCGGGAAGCTGCGCTTGTTCATCAGTGCCACCACGTCCGCGAGGTGCATCTGGTACTGCATCAGGTGCGCCAGCCGCAGGGCGCGCGGCGCGAAGCCCAGGCCGGGCAGGTCGCCACGCGAGGCGCCGAGTTCGCGACGCACCATCGCCTCGTCGATCCACACCAGGCTGTTCGACTGCAGGGCGAGCATGGCCAGCGGCAGCACGTTGACCGACAGCGTGTCGCGCTGCTGCAGCGTGAAGATGGTGCGCGCCGCACGGCCGCGGCGCGCCAGAAGGTCGTCGGCCGCACCGTCGTCCTGGTAGGGGATCAGCACGATGGCGGCGGCCTCCAGCACGTCACCGTCCTCCACCGTGCGCGCACCGGTCAGCGAGGTGGGGTAGGCGCCGATCGGGTTGCCGGTGAACTCCACCGGGCGCAGCGCGAGGATATACAGCCCGGTGCGGCTGCGCAGCGGGGGCGCGGGCACGCGCGACAGGCCGAAGCTCACCGACAGCTGCTCGGCCTGCGGGATGTCGGCCAGGTTCAGGTTGACCTCGGCAGGCAGCAGCACCAGTTCGCCGGCCGGCGTGATGCCCTGTCCGGCGCTGATCTTCAGCGACTGCTGCGTGCTGCCCGGGTCCACGTAGAGGCCACCGGCCACACCGCTGCCGGCGGCGCGACCGAGGTCGGCCTCGCGTGTCAGGAAGTACTGCTGGTCGCGAATCAGGTCGCGCGCAGCGAGGAAGCGGCCGTCGAAGTAGCGTGGCCGTTCGCGCCGCGGGTCCTGCACCAGCACGCCGCGCGAGCGGAGCTCGGACGCCTCGGCCTGTGCGACGAGCTTGCGCGCCGAGCCTTGAGTGAAGTTGATCGCCATGACAGTAGCTCCATCGATGCGGGTCAGGCCCCGGCCCATTGCGCAAACAGCGCGGCCGGCGGCAGAAAGCGGCGTCCGAAGTTGTCGACCAGCGGGGCGGTCGCGCTGCGCACCGGCGGGGAGCCGGCCGCCACCGTCACCGGGATCAGCACGCGCGCCAGGAAGACCGCGCTCGGGTCGACGCCGGTCGGTTGTTCGGCCGAACGCCCGAAGTCGCCGTTTCCGCCGACGTGGCCGGTGCCGCCGTAGGCCGAGAGCACGGCGTCCTGCAACGCGTTGCGGCGGTCGGTCGCGCTGCCGGCGGGGTTGCCCAGCACCGCGGCAGCCGGCGGAAGCGGCAGGCCGCTGTAGCTGTCGTCGAGCGCGGCGCGCGGCACCAGTTGAAGTTCGTATGCATCGCGCAGCCGCGAAGTCGACACCGCATTCAACGCATCGAAGGGACCGGTGGCGAAGCTCGACGACAGCCCCACCGGGCATGCACCGAAGCGCAGGTAGACATCGGCCACCACGCCGTTGGCGGGCAGCGTCGGCGCCGGCGTGCCGAAACGCGGCGAGATGAAGCGGGCCAGGTTGCCGTACGCGGCGCCGGTGAGCTGGGCGCCGCCCTGGGCGGCGCGCATCGCGGTGAACCAGACGTCGAGCCGGATGCAGGCCGGCCGCAGCAGCTCGACCAGGCGTCCCAGGCGATCGACCGCGAGTCCGGGCTGCACGCGGATCTCCTCCACCTGCCCGGTGGCCGGCGGCACGTACTCGACGCGCAGCCCGGCGAGCGTGCCGCCGCCGGCGAGGAATGCCAGGGCGCGCGCCAGCCGGCCGCGGTGATAGGTCTGCTCGTCGGTGAAGTCCTGCGCATCCAGCAGCAGGCCGGTGGCGAAGGCAGGGCGTTCGGCGCGAGGCTGCTTGAACAGCGGATCGGCGTCTTCGGTGAGGAGGCTCATGGTGGATGACCTTGAAGAAGCGGAGGGATGTCAGGGGGCGGGCAGCGCGGTGCCCGCCAGCCGCGAGTCCAGCACCGGCTGGCCGATGACGAGGTCGCCGTTGCCGAGGGCGGAGCGCTGCACGCGCGCCGGTTGCGGCAGCCGCGGCGGGCCGAGGAAGGTGTCGACGCCGACCAGGCTGGACACGCCGACCAGCAGCGGCCAGCTCGCGACGGCCACGCGCACCTCGACGTGCGCCGGCGATTCGAGCTGCGCGATGCGGCGGATCAGCGCCAGGTCCTGTGCCTCGACCTCCCGGTGCACCAGCACGGTCGCGCGGTTGGCCAGGCGCTCGTAGAAGCCGAGGACCGCCGCATCCTCGGCGTTGTTGCCGACCGAGGCGTCGAACAGCGCCAGCAGTTCCACGCGCTCCTGGTCGCCGACGAACAAGGTGTCGCCGACGACGGAGTTCCCGTTCTGGCTGAGGCCGGGCAACAGCGGGTCGTTCTCGTCGGACAGGTCGACACCGAGCAGGGTCGCGAGGATGCGGCGCAGGCGGAAGTCCTCGACCACGACGATTGCGCCCGAGCGCACCGAGCCGCCGGTGGCCACGTCGAGCGCGAGGCGCAATCCGTTGCGCGTGCCGTGCCATCGCGCGAGGTCGGGCGCAGCGCGCAGCCAGGCGCGCCGCGCCGAGGCGGGCAGCGCACCGTCGAACGCCACGCCGATCCAGCTGCCGAGCCATTCGAGCTGCTCCTCTCTCGTGGCATCGGGATCACTGAGCAGGTGGGCCGCGGCGACGCGGTCCTCGAGCTGCGTCAGCACGCCTTCGAAGTTGGCGACCAGCCGCGCATTGAAGTCCGACGGCGTGGCCTGAGGCTGGTAGACCGCGACCGCGTCGGCCTCCAGCGCCAGCCGCCAGGCGGCGCCACCGTCGCGCAGCAGCCAGGCCTGGCCGCTGCGTTCGACGGTCAACCTGGCTGCGTCGCCGAGCGGTACCGCCAGCTGGGCGAGCCGCGTGCGCAAGGCGCCGCCGGGCGTGCCGCCGGCATCGAGGGCCGCAACGAAGGTGCTTTCGATCTGGCCCGTGCGCATGCCGGGCACACGGGCCGCATCGCCGAACAGGCTCTCGCGGTAGAGGCGCGGCAGGTAGCGGTCCACGTACGAGAGCCGGCTGCCCCAGGCACGCAGTGCCGCGATGGCGGGACCGCTGCGGCCGTCGCCGTGCAGGACGATGCGCACCCACAGGTAGCGGCCGACCAGCGAGCGCACCCGTTGGCGGCTGTCCTGGATCAGCACGGAGAACAGGCCGCGCAGGCCCGGCTCGGGCTCGCCGCCGAGCAGGCCCGGGTGGTGCGGCAGTTCGCTGGGCACGCGCTCCCAGGCGGCGCGCGGGGCGTGTGTCGACTGCATCGATTCATCGAGGGTCACGATGTCGCGGCCGAAACCATGCGGCTGCCAGGCCACGCGGTCGTCGGGCTGCGGCGGCTGCATGTCGTTGGTCGCCGCCAGCCACACGACGAAGCCGCAGTGGTCGGGGA